>JAENWT010000029.1 GCA_016650125.1 Thermoleophilia bacterium | reverse complement strand
GCCCATAACCTTGCCCGCTTCAGTCAGGTGATCGGGTCTCCCGGGAAAGCCCTGGCGACGCTGCCGACTTTCCAACGGAAGCTGCTTCGGGTTCCCGGCCGGATCACCCGTTCGGCCCGGCAAACAATCCTTCACCTGCCGGCCCGCTGGCCCTGGCGGATCGCCTTCATCGAGGCCCTGACCAGGATCAGGGCGTTACCAACCCTGGCCTGACCCACCGGACCGAGACCGATCAGCTCCAACTGCCCAGCGGGTGATTACCCCTGCCCGAAACCGGGCTCAAGCGGCCCCGGCAAAGCTCCAATGCCGCGGAAACAGGCTTCGGCGGGATCGATCACCCCCGAAACAGCTCGCTGAACACCGAAACGCGTGCCGGAACTCAAATCAAGCTTGAAATCGGTGGATTCAGGTGTATGCTCACATCGTTCTCCGAAAACAACCAGTGGGGGAGTATTCGTTGACGGCGGTTCTTTATTCGCTCGGGCACTTCTGTACGAAGCACCGGTGGATCGTCGTATTCGCCTGGGTTCTGGTTGCCGTCGCTCTCCTGGTCGGATCCAAATCGATGGGTTGGAACACTTCCAACAACCTGACTCTTGATGGAACCGGCAGCCAGGAAGCGACCAATCTGCTCGATGCGCGCTGGCCACAAGCGGCCAACGGCTCGATCCCGGTCGCCATCGGCGCGCCCGGTGGCGACCTGATCACGGATTCGAAGTACAGCGATGCCATCAACGAGACGGTGTCCAACTACCAGAATGACCCTGGCGTGGAGTCGGTGGTCAGCCCTCTGGGAACCAGCCAGCAGTCGCAGTCCCTGAACAGTAAGGACGGCCAGATTGCAATCATCAGCATCACCATCAAGGCTTCCCCTTCCGAGTTGACCGTTAGTGAGGGCAACCATCTGGTCAACCTCTCGAAACCGGCAAAAAAGGCGGGACTGACGGTTGGCCTCGGCGGCTATGTCGGCAATGCTGTCTCGAATCCCGATGTCGATCTGAGCGTGATCGTCGGAATCGCCGCTGCCATAGTGATTCTGCTCTTCACCTTCGGCACACTGGTTTCGATGGGGCTGCCGATGATGACAGCTCTGGTCGGCCTGGTGGCGGGAATTTCCGGTGTTTATGTTGTCGGCCAGGTCGTCAACGTGCCAACCATTGGCCCGACCCTCGCAATCATGATCGGCCTGGGGGTTGGCATTGACTACGCTCTGTTCATGGTCAGCCGGCACCGGCAGCACGTTGGTGTGGGGCTCGATCATCATGAGGCGGCTTCGCGGGCCACTGCAACCGCCGGGGGAGCTGTTGTTTTTGCTGGCTCGACAGTGATCCTGGCATTGCTCTGCCTCGCCGTAGTCAAGGTTCAGATCCTTTCGGCCATGGGCTATTCGGCCGCCGTAGCTGTGCTCTTTGCAATGCTTTCGGCGCTGACCTTGATGCCGGCCCTGCTGGCTATCGCTGGCCGCTCTCTTGATCGGTTCGCACTGCCTTTCGTCTCGATCAACAAGCAGGAAAAGGTCAGTGAGTCCCCTGGGTGGACCAAATGGACCGAAGCAATCGTGCGCCACCGCATTCCTGCGGCGATTCTTTCTCTGGTTCTTCTCGCGTTGCTGGCCTTTCCGGTCCATCAGCTCTACCTCGGTCAGCAGGACAACGGTTCATTCCCAACCGACACCCAGGCGCGAATCGCCTATGACCTGCTTGACGATGGCTTCGGGGCCGGCGCAAACGCAACTTTCCTCATCGCCGTTGCGGTCGGCTCTAAAGATTCCAGCACCGTTCAGTCACAACTCAGCAAGCTCGATGACGCGCTCGCCGGGGCCCCGGGTGTTGCCTCTGCTTCTCCTCCCTCGCTCAGTCCAAACGGCACTGCGGCAACGATCAACGTCACACCAACAACAGGGCCAACCGCGAAAGCAACCTCAACTCTGGTCAGCGACCTGAGGTCAACGACGATCCCTGACGCAACGAAAGGCACCTCACTAACCGCTTACGTCGGAGGGCAGACTGCCAGTTACGTCGATCTGGCGACCTTGATCGGGGATCGGCTCGTGTTGACAATAGGCGTGGTCGTTGTACTCGGGTTCATCCTGATGACCATGGCCTTCAGGGCACTCGGCATCGCGCTTATTTCGTCTTTGATGAACCTTCTGACGGTGGTCGCAGCGTTCGGTGTGACCACCGCGGTCTTTGAAGTCGGCCGTGGAACGTCGCTGATCGGGCTTGAGGGCACGATCCCGGTTGTCAGCTACGTTCCGCTGATGATGTTCGCCGTACTCTTCGGCCTGTCGATGGACTACAACGTCTTCCTGATGAGCGCCGTACGCGAAAAGTGGCTTGAGAAAAAGGACTCCAAGGCCGCGATCGTTGAAGGACTCGCGTCTACCGGCAGGATTGTCAGCGCTGCCGCTCTGATCATGACGGCAGTTTTTCTGGCGTTCGTGTTCAACGGGAATCCGATCGTCAAGCAGTTCGGCGTAGGCACCGCGGTAGCAATCATCATCTACGCAACCCTGGTGCGTTGCGTCCTGCTGCCCGCTGTCGTCGCCCTGTTTGGCAATGGCGCCTGGTACATGCCCCACTGGCTGGACAGGCTGCTGCCGAACATCTCAATCGAGGGTGACCGGTATTTCGAAGATCTGACTGCAAAAGACGCCGGCAAGGAAACGGACCAGTAAACGATGGGCCAGCCGGTAGGCGCCTGGTTCAGCATATGGCGGGCGGCGGTTGATCATCCGCCGGGTCCGGGAGTTATCTGACCAGCAGGAGCTCTTGCCCGGCTGGAGATATCACGCCTTCATGACCAACCGCCTGGAGGAGATCGGGGTGGTTGAAGCCGAACACCGAAACCATGCGGTGATCGAACTTACGATCCGGGATTTGAAGGCCGGGGCCTTGGCTCACTTTCCCTCCGGCAACTTCTCCGCCAACTCGACCTGGACCCAGCTTGCCGCAATGGCCCATAACCTTGCCCGCTTCAGTCAGGTGATCGGGTCTCCCGGGAAAGCCCTGGCGACGCTGCCGACTTTCCAACGGAAGCTGCTTCGGGTTCCCGGCCGGATCACCCGTTCGGCCCGGCAGACGATCCTTCACCTGCCGGCCCGCTGGCCCTGGCGGATCGCTTTCATCGAGGCCCTGACCAGGATCAGGGCATTGCCGACTCTGGCCTGACGCTCCATTTCGAGGTCGACGAAATCCATCTGCCCGGCGGGTGATTACCCCTGCCCGGATTCGGGCTCAAGCGGCGCCGGCGAAGCCCAGGTGCTGCGAAATCAGGCCTCGCCGGGATCGATTGGCCTTGAATCGGTTCGTTGATCACCGATTGGCGTGCCGAGGGCTTATCGAGCCTGGTTTCGGTGGATTCAGGCTAAGAGCCTATCCCGGTAGGCAGAACTCGCCACCGCACCGCTCCGCGGCGCAGGGAACCGATGTGTCGGATCGAACGGGCAACCAGCCCGCTCTCACCGCCAATCGGCCCCCTGCATCCACGGATCGGCACGTTGGCTTCGCAGCCCTACCGGGATAGGCTCTAAGCGTTCAAGGGGTTTCGCGGCTCCAGGGCTGCAGGCTGGAATGTTCGTCCAGCGACCACGGCGCCAGCAAGAGCAGGAAGCGCGAGTCCTCGTGGGCTACGAGCGAATGTCTTTCCGACGGTTCAAATACCACCATCGTCCCGGTTCCACCGTTGATCGTTTCACCATCCTCAGTGGTGATCTCTATTCGACCGAGAATGACCACCACGGTCGCTCGTTCACGCACCTGATGGTCAGGCATTGAATCGCCGGCCGGCAGATTAACCAGGACCGCCCGCCCTTCTTTGGTCGTACCGAGGATCTGTGGTTTTTGGGGTTCGACGTCGTAATCGACGAGGTTCCAAGTGTGCATGTCTTCCTCCGGAGCAACGGGGTGGCGGGGTCTACCAGGATTCAAATCAGCCTATACGGACTGAGTCGGACCGCTCCCGACGAATCGCGGGAATAGTGCTTGCTACAAAGAACACAAATAGCAGGTATGGTCGGATCAGATCTGCATCGTCGACAAAACGGGGGTTGGGATGAAGAGCCTTGAACGACGCGCGTTCATGCTTCAAAACGGTTGGCTACAGGCTGTTCTTCTGGTCATGCTGTTCGGCTTCTTCATCCTGGGTCTGCTCGCTTACCGGACCTACGAGGCTGGAGCACCGGTGCCGGACAAGGTCGTCGATCCCCAGGGGAAGGTGCTCTACACGGGAGAGGACATTTCCAGCGGTCAGCAGATCTTCCTGCATAACGGCCTGATGGAATACGGGTCGGTCTTCGGACATGGCGCCTATCTCGGGCCCGATTACACGGCGGATTACCTCAGGCGTGCATCGAATCTGGCGATCGCCCAGCACGGCGGTATACCGACCGACAAAGCCGGCATCGAGATCGAGGACTACGAGGGCCCGGTCGATGACAGCGCCGGACCGAAGACCATCGAAGACTTCCGCACCAATCGCTACGACGAACCGTCGGGGGTTCTCGCCCTGAGCCAGACCGAAGCCGACGCCTTCGAGAAGCTCGTCCCGCACTACTCCGACTTCTTCTCCGACCCGACCACCGAGCACGGGCTACGCCCGGACGCGATCACCGACCCGGATGATCTGCGCGACCTGACGGCCTTCTTCAGCTGGACCGCCTGGGCGGCCGCGACCGACCGGCCCGGTCACAACTACTCCTACACGAACAACTGGCCACCGGAAACACGGGTCGACAACAAGCCGACCGCCAACGCGATCGTCTGGTCCGTTCTTTCCCTGATCGCACTGCTCGGTGGAATCGGGCTGCTGTTCGGGGCCTTCGGCCGGTACGACTTCCTGGGTTGGCGCGGCCGCCAGCAACGGACGGTTTCGTTTCGCGACCCCTCGAAGGTGAGGCTGACCCCCGGTCAGAAGGCAACGGCCTGGTTCTTCTTCGTAATGGCCGCCCTCTTCCTGATCCAGACCCTGCTTGGAGCGGCGACCCAGCACTACCGGGCTGAACTAACCGGGTTCTTCGGCTTCGACATCGCCCAGTACCTGCCGTACAACCTGATGCGAACCTGGCACCTGCAGCTTTCGCTCCTCTGGGTATCGGTTTCCTTCGTGGCCGCCGGCATCTTCCTGGCGCCGATGATCGCCCGGCGAGAACCGAAGCATCAGGACAAACTCGCCTACTTCCTGCTGTTCGCCCTCACTATCGTCACTTTCGGGACCCTGATCGGCTCCTACCTCGGGATCCACGGTGTACTTGAAGGTGCCGCGTCGAACTGGTTCGGACTCCAGGGCTTCGAATACCTGGACCTGGCTCGCCTCTGGCAGGTCCTGTTGGTGGTCGGTCTGGTGGTTTGGGTGTTCATGCTCTTCCGGGTTCTCCGGAAGCGACTCAAGTCTGACCATCCCGGGAACATGCCGTGGCTGTTCTTCCTTGCCGCATGTGCGATTCCGGCGTTCTACGCAGTCGGCCTGCTGGCCCGGACGGCCGACGATTTCACGATCACCGAGTTCTGGCGATTCTGGGTGGTGCACCTGTGGGTCGAGGACTTCCTCGAGATCTTCACCACCGTCATGGTCGCCTACATGTTCGTTCTGCTCGGTGTGGTCAGGGAGCGGGTTGCCCTCATGGTGATCCTGCTCGACATCCTGCTCTACTCCGCCGGCGGCGTGATCGGCACGATGCACCACCTCTACTTCTCCGGAACGCCGGCTGAGCACATGGCGTTCGGCGCGTTCTTCTCGGCTGCCGAAGTAATCCCGCTTACCTTCCTTACGGTCGAAGCGTGGTCGTTCCTGCAGCTCGGCTCAAACCAGGAGTCGAAGTCCGAAACGCCGTTCCCACATCGATGGGCGGTCATGTTCCTTGTTTCGGTGGGTTTCTGGAATTTCCTCGGCGCCGGCATCTTCGGGTTCCTGATCAATTTGCCGATCGTCTCGTATTACGAAATCGGCACCGCGCTGACCGCCAACCATGCTCACGCCGCGATGATGGGCGTTTACGGGATGTTGGCGATCGGCCTCTCGTTATTTTGCCTGCGGTACGTGATTCCGACGGACAAATGGCCGGAGAAGTGGGCGAAAGTTGCCTTCTGGTCGACCAACATCGGTCTCGCCTGGATGTGCTTCGCGACCCTGCTGCCGCTCGGGATCATGCAGCTTTACGAATCGGTGAACAACGGCTACTTCGAGGCCCGTCAGCTCGACTTCCTGACCAATGACACCAACGTGCTGATCGAATGGCTGAGGTTGCCGGGTGATGTTCTCTTCATCGTCGGTGGCGCAATCCCCGTTCTCTACATCGCTTATCTGGGCGTCCGGCACACGGTCAAACGGGTCGAGCCGGAGGACCTGGAAGCGTCTCTCTTCACGATCGTTTCGGATCCGGACGACGATGAATCGGATGAACCCGGAGTGGGTGGCGGTTCGGGCCCGGCGGTCTCGACGTGAACCCCGAAGTCCTGCTGGCCGGTGGATACGTTTTGGTCTTGCTGGCCAGCTCGTTCATCCTCGAATGGCTCTCCGCACACACCCACGTCCGGTCACAGCGGTTTCGGACCGCGGGTTTCGACTACGACCCTCAACAGGACCTTTGGGTCTGCCACCAGGGTGAGCAGCTCTGGCCGCGGGAATTCGACCGCGAGCGACGGCTGGTGCGTTACCGGGCCAAGGCGACTGCCTGTAACTCCTGTCCCGTGAAAGATGGATGCACCGATTCCGATGAGGGGCGAGAGATAACCAGAGCCTTCGATTCCTGGCCGCACTCGGAGGCCGGACGCTTCCATCGCGGCATCGCCGTGTTTTTGGTCGGACTCGGAGTGATGATCCTCGTAGTCGTCGGGATCCGGCACCATGAACTGCCGGAGCTGGCGGTACTTATGCCGTTGACCGCGGTCTCCTTGCTAGCCGGGTGGTGGCTGGCGAAGGATCTCCTGGCTCATCCGGTGGACTTCCCCGAGCCGAAGCCGGCTCACGGACTCAGGTTCACGAGGAGCGATGTGGCCAGATCCACATTCAAACGAAGTTCTGGACCTGGTCGGTGATCGATAGACGGGTACTAACTACTGAAATATATTTCATGAATTGAGATATCGTCGTTTGGTTCGGGAGCTTGGTAACAGGGTTCCTCTTCCATCGGGCAGGCATGAGCCGCCCAAGGGGTCAATATGACCAAACGAGTCGTCGAACTGTGCCGGTCACCAGGAATGCTGCGGTCAAATGCCCGACGGGGCGTGGCGTGGCTCGCCATCGGGAGTTCCTTGGTGCTCGCGGGCTTCGGCGCCGCTTCTGCCAGCGCCGCCCCGACGCCCATGGTGGACCTCGGCCAGGCATCGCCGTACGCGGTATTGAGCGGTGCTTCGGTCGGCAATACCGTCAGCGCCCCCGGCGCCCCGCACACCACCATTCGTGGTGACCTCGGCATAAAGGCGGACACGGCTCCAACCGGATTCCCGCCCGGTGTCGTCACCGGCACGATTCGCCAGGGCAGCGCGGTCGGCCCTGCGCACGCCGACCTCGCCGCGGCCTATGCCGAGGTCGCCACCCGCCCGGGAGGCGCCCCGCTCGCCGGCACGCTGGTCGGCACAACGATCTTGCCGGGACTCCACACGATCAGTGGTGCCGCCTCCAACACCGGAACGGTAACCCTCAACGGTGGGGGCGATCCCAATGCCGTCTTCGTGATCCAGGTCAACGGTGCCCTGTCGTTTGCCGCCGGAAGTCAGGTAGTCCTGGCCAACGGAGCCCGTGCATCACGGGTGTTCTGGCAGGTCAACGGCGCAGGAACGGTGGGCGCCTTGAGCACCTTTACCGGGACGCTCATGGCTTCGGCCGCCATCGGCATGGGCAACGGAACCCTTGTGAACGGTCGCGCGTTCGCGCGTGACGGAGCCCTGACGCTCGACAACAACCAGTTCTACGGCGGACCGCCCGTGGTGACCGTCAACGGAGGCGGGTCGGCGCAGACGACCGATACGACACCGACCATCAGCGGCACGACCGACCTTGAAGCTCCGGCGACCGTCTCCGTGACCATTGCCGGACAGATCCTCACGGCAACTCCGGTTGACGGAGCCTGGTCGGTGAATTCGGGGATTCTCCCCAACGGCACTTATCCCGTCGTGGCCTCGGTCCTGGACGGCGCGGGCAACCCGGGCAATGCTACCCAGCAACTCACGGTCGACACGGTGCTGCCCGAGGTCACCCTCGACGGTGGCGCTACCGTGACGACGAACGACGCGACTTCGACGATCAGCGGTACTAGTGATGTTCTGGTGGACACCGTCGTCCGCGTGACTGTCGGCTCACAGACTCTGCGGGCACTCGTCCATGCCGACGGTAGCTGGAACATCAGACCGGTCACGCTCACTGACGGGCCCCACGCCGTCTCTGCGTCGGTCAGCGATCTCGCCGGCAACGAGAGCACCGATACCCAGACGCTGACCGTCGATACAACCGCACCGGCGGTGACGATCTCGGGCGGAGCGAGCGCCCTGACCAACGACGCGACCCCCGAAATCTCAGGCACCGCTGGTGGTGCCGCGGGTTCAACGATCAGCGTGGATGTGAACAACGAAACGTTGACCGGCCTGGTCGATGGCGGTGGAAGCTGGTCCGTGGTCGCGGCATCGCTGTCCGACGGCCCGCATCGCATAGTCATGTCGGTCTCTGATGGGGCCGGAAACGCGGCAAGTGTCACGCAGATGCTCACCGTGGACACGGTGGCACCGCTCGTCACGATCAACGGCGGGCCGAGTGCGACGACCGGCGATAGCGATCCGACCATCGCGGGAACCTCTGACGCTGCACCCGGAACGACCATCACCGTTTCGATCGCGGGCAACTCGATGACAACACTGGTTCAGGCGAACCACAGCTGGAATACGAACCCGGGCTTTGTCGGCAAGGGAAAATGGAAGGTTCAGGCCTCGGCCGAGGATCCTGCAGGCAACCTGGGGACCGCGAGCCAGACCCTCAGTATCGCTCCCGGACTCGCTCTGCCGCCCCCCGGCAGTCCACCCGAGATCACCGGACTCAGGGTAGCCCCGAGAAAGGTGCATGTGAAAGGCAAGCGCAAGAACGCGATGCGTCGTCGCGGTCCGGCGATCAAGTTGAACCTCACCGAAGAAGCGAAGGTCCGATTCAGCATCACACGCAATTCGGCCAAGGCCCGCGTCTTCCGGGCTCAGCTTAAAAGCGGGTCAAGCTCCGTGCGGATCCCCGTCAAGATCCGCAAGAAGCTCAGGCGCGGCAGCTACAAGCTCATCGTCGTCGCAACCGATTCCGCCGGCCAGAGCTCGAACGGCAAGCAGGCTGGCTTCAAAGTAGTCCGCTAATAGCCTGAGGCCATAAGGTGGGGGTAGGGAGGGTCTTGCCCTCGACGTCCGGCGTTCACGATTGACTGAGGAGTGCATGAATCGACTTGTCTTTTTTTGCGCGGCATTGATGGCGGCCGCTGCCATCACACCCCCCGCCTCCGCCTCAGCTCTAGACCACCCGACCTCGGGCAAGGCCGGCACACCGAAGGTTCGCGCGCTGGTCTTCTCCAAGACTGCCGGGTTCCGGCATACATCGATCGAACCCGGAGTGAGCGCCCTCAAGGAGCTCGGCGCCGAGAATGGTTTCAAAGTAGATGCCACGGAGGACGCAGCTGCCTTCACGAGCAAGAACCTGAGTCGTTACGACGCCGTCGTATTCCTCTCAACCACAGGCGATGTCCTCGACGAAGCCCAGCAGCAGGCCTTCGAGGGCTACATCCACGATGGCGGTGGCTACGCGGGCATTCACGCCGCGGCCGACACGGAGTACGACTGGCCGTTCTACGGGAAGCTCGTCGGGGCTTACTTTCTTTCGCACCCGTTATTTCCGAAGTGGCTCCAGGACGCCCGGGTCGATGTGGTCGACCGGACCCACCCGTCGACCCGCCATCTGCCTTTCAAATGGACGAAATTCGACGAGTTGTACGACTACCGCGTCAACCCGCGCGGCAAGGTCCACGTCCTCATGACGCTCGACGAGCGGACTTACGATGGCGGCAAGACGGGCGCCGACCATCCGATCGCCTGGTGCCGCAACTTCGCCGGCGGACGCTCCTGGTACACCGGGCTGGGCCATACCGACGAGTCCTACTCCGATCCGTTGTTCCTCAAGCACGTACTTGGCGGAATCCAATGGGCCGCAGGCGTCCTGCCGGGCGACTGCCGTTCGACGGTCGACAGCAGTTTCCGGAAGGTCGTGCTGAACGACGAGCCCGGGGAGCCGATGGCCCTCGCCGTCCTGCCGGACCGGAGGGTTCTCTCGACTTCGCGGAACGGCGACATCCGCCTCAATCACCCGAAGAGCAAACGCAACACTTTTGCAGCACACATGCCGGTTTACGATCACGACGAAGACGGCCTGCAAAGCATCGCCATCGACCCGAACTTCAAACGCAACCGCTGGGTCTATCTCTACTATGCGCCGCTCCTGGACACACCGGTCGACGACCCCTCGACGCCGATCTTCAACGAAGGTGACGCTCCCACGATGGGGACCCGGGAAACCTTCGAACCGTACCGCGGCGTCAATCGCCTCTCGCGCTTCAAGCTTTACAAGGGGCGGATAGTTCGCAAATCCGAGCAGAGGATAATTGACGTTCCCGTGGACCGCGGCATCTGTTGCCATGTCGGTGGGCACGTCGATTTCGACGGTCGTGGCAACCTGTTGCTCTCGACCGGGGACGACACGCTTCCATTCGCATCCGGCGGCTACACGCCGATCGAGGAGCGAACGGACTCGACCCCCGCCCTCGACGCTCAGCGCAGCGCCGCCAACACCAATGACCTGCGCGGCAAGCTGCTTCGCATCCACCCGCGAAAAGATAGAGGCGGCTACACCATCCCCAAGGGGAACCTCTTCGCCAAGGGCAAGGCTCGCACGCGACCAGAGGTTTACGCGATGGGGCTGCGAAACCCGTTCCGCTTCTCGGTGAACCGCCGGACGAACGTCGTCTACCTGGCTGATTACTCACCCGACGCCGGACAAGCCAACCCGCTCCGTGGCCCCGCCGGCAACGGCAAGTGGACCGTGATCCGCCGGCCGGGCAATTACGGCTGGCCTTACTGCGCGACGGCAAAGCTTCCTTACGTGGACTACGACTTCGGCACCCTGGCGTCGGGCGCGCCGTTCGACTGCGCTCACCCGGTCAACGACTCGCCACACAACACCGGCCTGCGCGAGCTGCCCCCAACCGTTCAACCGGATGTCTGGTACTCGTACGGACCATCTGCTGAATTCCCGGGAATCGGCGGGAACACCGGTGTCGGGCCCATGGCCGGCCCGGCCTACGATCCCAAGGCCGCGGGCAAGTCCCGCACCCGCTGGCCCGATTACTACGCCGGCGCGCCAATTTTCTACGAATGGACAGGCGACTATGTCCGAGCCATGCGGCCCGCCAAGGGTGGAGGTCTCGCGCGAATAGAGCCGCTGCTCACGACCATGATCTTCGACAACCCGATGGATATGGAGTTCGGTCCGGACGGTGCGCTCTACGTCCTCGAGTATGGCGACGGCTACTTCAGCGAGAACCCCGAAGCCCAGCTCTCACGAATCGACTTCATCAGACACGGTCGCGGCCCGGGCTGAGGCTGTCGCGAGGTCGGGAGCTAGCGAGGGACGTTTTCGGTTGCCGGGTGCAAGTAGGGTCGGATCATGGAGAAATCGCTCAAGATTCGCGGATACACGGTCGCTCAGCTCCCGAACGCACCGATCATCGTCGCGATTCTCGCGGCAATCGCCAGCCGGTTCTTCGACGAAGGGTCCGTTGCGTGCGGGCTGAGCCGCGCGATCTTCTACGTGGCTCTCACGATCTGGTCCTACATGGAGCTGGCCGACGGAGTCAACGGGTTCCGCCGCGTGCTGGGCGCCCTCGGTATCGCCTTCGTTCTCATATCGATCACCCGCGATCTTTCGTAACGCTCCATCGGCCCTTGCCGTGGCCTAAGCTCTCCATGTGTCCACCAAAGGAACCTTCACCGGGGTAGCCGGCGGTCAGATCCATTGGCGCGCGTGGATGGCAACGGACGCCACAGCGCAGGTCGTCATCGTCCACGGGTATGGCGAGCACGGCGATCGCTACACGAGGCTGGCTGAGCGACTGACAAGCGAGGGATTCTCGGTCTGGGCCAACGACCATCGTGGCCATGGCCTCAGCGAAGGACCTCGAGGTGTTGTCATGCGACTCAGTGACGCTGTCGCGGACGTCGAACACGTCGTTGAAATGGCCCGCGCCGCGCAGCCAGACGTTCCGGTGTTCATGTTCGCCCACAGCATGGGTGGGACCATCGGCCTGAAGTACGCGCTGAAGCACCAAGACAAGCTTGCCGGGCTGATTCTCTCGTCCGCGGCCGTGTCTCTGGAAGGGCTCGAAGTGCCTCGAGTCCAGCGCGAAATCATCAAGCTGGTGGCCAAGGTCGCTCCCAAACTTCCGGTCAACCGTCTTCCATTCGAAGGCATCTCGCGAGACCCCGAAGAAGAGCGCATCTACATGGACGACCCGCTGGTATACAAGGGGGCGCAACCCGCACGGACCGTTGTCGAGATTGTTCAGGCGATGACAGACCTGCCAGCCGAGGTGGGCAGCCTCGGCATCCCGCTACTCGTCATCGCGGGTACAGACGACCCGATCGTGCCCGCGGCGGGCAGCCGAGACATCGCCGAACGCGCCGGCTCATCCGACAAGAAGATCATCGTCTACGAAGGCTTCGTCCACGAACTCATAAACGAGCCACTCGAAGACCGCGAACGTGTCACCCAGGACATCGTCGATTGGCTTCTGGCCAGGGTTACATCGTGAGCAGCCAGCGAGTTCCAGGCGGAGTAGTGCACAAGTTGCCTGTCGACCTACGGGAGGCTCTGATCGCCAACACCACTGCACTCGAGGCCTGGAAGGACATCACACCCCTGGCGCGGAACGAGTTCATTTGCTGGGTCGAGGATGCCAAGCAGGAGAAGACCCGCGAACGTCGCATTCGCCGGACCCAGGAGGAGCTTGAGGAAGGTCAGCGCCGACCCTGCTGCTGGCCAGGCTGCAAACACCGCGCTCGCACCGGCCACGCTTGAGTTGGGGTAGTCTCAAAGAATGTTAAACGGGAGCAGGATAGGACTCGTGTGTCTCGCCATCGCCGGCGCGATTCTGCTCTCCACGGGATGCGGTGACGATGGGGGAGACGACTCTCAGCAGATCAACCTGATCGCCGTCGACAACCAGGTCACCGAGATCGACAACGGAAAGACCGGGCCGAGCGAAGGCGACGTGAACGTGTTCGACACTCCGCTCACATTCGCCGACGGAGGTGGGGAGGCCGGGCACCTTTACGGGATTCAGACCACGGTCTCAACCGATGATCAGACCGAGATCGTTCAGGCCTCATTCACCTTCAAGCTGTCGGACGGGACGATCTCGATCGGCGGCCTCGGCGAGTACCCAAAGGGTGACAACGCCCTCACTCAGGGTCAGGAGTTCGAGCGCCCGATCTTCGGCGGCACCGGCAAGTACAGCGGTGCCACGGGCACCGATACGACCGTCCTCAATTCAGATGGCAAGTACGAGCACGAGCTTCAGCTGGAGGATTGAGCCCTCGGCCGGCTAACCCTCAGCCGATCGGCTCCGCCAGCTCGACGATGATCCCCGCGGGGCCGCGGACGAAACAGAGCCGGTAGCTCTCTTCGTACTGCTCCACCTCGCCGACGAGTTCCGCTCCGTGGGATCGCAAGCCAGCCAAGGTGGCGTCGATGCCATCAACCCTGAAAGCGAGATGGCGGATGCCTGGAGCGTTCGCCGGCGCGGCGGTGTCACCATCTGGACCCGACGGGGCGTGAAACTTCACCAGCTCAATTCGTCCGCCCCCGTCCGGCGTCTCCATCATCGCGATCTCCGCCTGAACACCTTCGAGCCCATTGATGCGGTCCACCCAGGCACCCTCGACCGAACCGCCACCCTGAAGCTCGAGTCCGAGCTCGACGAAGAACGCCGTCGCGGCCGCGAGGTCGTCAACCACGATGCCCACGTGTTCCATGCGTTGGATGGCCATGCGATTTACAGTACCGACCATGCCTGAGGATCGAACGACGGAAGGCAGCATGGACCAATTCACCGGCGGTTGCCTGTGTGGCAACGTCCGAATTGTGGCGTCGGGACTCCCATAGAACCTGGGCTCCCTGGATGCCCCTGACCAACTGATGCCAACCTACGAAAGCTGGATCGTCCGTCGCGAGTCATGGTTGCCGCCGTTTCCGCTATCGAGACGATACGACCGCGATCGCAACGCCACCGGTCGCACTGAGGAGTCCGACAAGAGTTGATGTTCAGTCGCGCCCGATTGAGACTTGCGAATCAGCCCAGACGAAGAATCCGCCCGACCTTTGCCATCGCCTCCATCGGAATGCGCTCCCGCTTTCTGGTCGGACGCAAGGTTTCGGAGAACTCCGTCATCGCCATTGACATGTAGAGAAGGGCGCGGGGGTCACGCTTGCCCTTGACACCGGCACGTCTCATGTTTTCGGACATGGTCTGGATGAAGTCCTCGAACCTCATAGCGGGCTCGTGCCAGTTCTGAACGCGAACCAGGGCGCCTGAATTATTTCGGAATGTGTGGCTCGCTCCGACCGGTACCGCTGTTGAGTCACCCGGCCCAAGAGTGATCCACGTTCCGTCGACAACGACATCCAGGCTGCCTTCGAGCACCGCGTAACTCTCGGCTTGACACGGATCGACATGTAGTGGGGGAGGAAGGCATCCGCTCGGGAGGACGAACTCCATCTCGATGGACTTGCCACCGGACTCGCTCGATGCCCGGTTCACGATGTAGGTACTCCCGTCGGGAAACTGAAATCGATCGCCTGACTCCGCCACGGTGGCCCGAGCCTACAGCCGGACCCGAGATGAATCAAAAGTTCGAGACTGACTCTTGGGTTGCCGATGTAGAGAACGTTGGTCTCGTCGGAAGCAAGGCTTGCACCAATCGGTCCCTGGAGAAACTTGAAAAGCCATCTCCTTGCGCGAAAAGGAGCGCGCCGCGCTGCGGGCGCAACAGATCGGGATCGTGCTCCAGAGTGACAATCTGATCCCGTTCCTCACCGCATCGGAAAACGTCGAACTGGCCGTTCACCTGGCCGGCGGCGAGGCCCAGCGGGCTGCGCTCGCGGTTGCCCTGGTCAACGATCCTGATCTCCTGCTGGCCGACGAGGTCACCGCGGAACCTAGGCAGCGGATGTTTGCAGGCCTCGAGGTAGTAAGTTGGATACCTGATCGTTCCTTCATCCATGCTTGTCCCCAGAGGAGAATCCCGATGCCTGCAACACCTACGCCTGGACCGGAAATGGCCGGAAATGGCCCCCCACCGTCCCTGCCCAAGCAGCCGCGCAGTCGTTGGCTCGCGAGGCTCACAAGTCTCACCGCGGTCGCGTCCTTTGCGGCCGTGGCAATGATCGTCCTCGGCGTTTCAGCCCTAGTGATAGGCAATTACACCAGGCAGGTCGTCCACGACCAGCTAGCCCCCCAGAAGATCTTCTTCCCGCCAAAGGACAGCCCCGACCTGCTTCCCGGCGTTGAGCAGTATGCCGGCCAGCAGTTGCTCACCGGCGCACAGGCGAAGGCTTTTGCCAACGACTTCATCGGCGTTCATGTGAAGGAAATCGCCGGCGGCCAGACATACGCTCAGGTAGCGGGCAAATCACTCGCCGCTCCGAACGATGCCGCGTTGACGGACCAGAAGACATCCCTGTTTCAGGGTGAGACTCTGCGCGGACTCCTGCTCAGCGCCTGGGGATGGTCGGTCGTTGCGACGATTTCCACCCTCGCCGGGATCATTCTGATCGTCGTGGGCCTGATTCTGCTCGTGTTACCGCTTGCCAACTGGCGGGTCAACCTGCGCAACCGCGCTCAGACGGGCCAGTGACATGAGAGGCCTTGTGTATGGCGGACCCGGCAAACGCGAATGGGACACAGTTCCCGATCCAGCGATCATTGATCCAACTGGATGGCAGTGGCTGACCAGCGCTTCTGCCTTCCGGTCCCGCCCGGATATCCCGACGAGCAGGCGGCACCCCTGCTTTGCGCCGGACTGATCGGATACCGTGCCCTGCGGCTGGTCGGCGAGGCCGACCGGATCGGCCTCTACGGCTTCGGCGCCTCCGCTCACATCCTCTGCCAGGTCGCGGTCCATCAGGGCCGGGATCCACATGAGTGACGTCCCCGCTTTCCCCTATGAACTGCTCTGGGGCGAGCGCACCCTTGGTTCAGTCGCCAACCTGACGCGGCGCGACGGCGAGGAGTTCATGGAGCTGGCCCCGGCGGTTCCGGTGCGGACCGAAGTCGCTTGCTACAACCTGGAGGACGCGAACGAGGCGGTCGAGGATCTGCGCCGCGGGCGCTTCGAAGGAGCCGCGGTCCTGAACGTCGGCGCTCAGGCCCGATCGGCCGATTCAACTTTGATCAGCAGGTCGGCGTAGTCGGCGAGCCGGGGCAGGGAGAGGAAGTTCTGGGTGACGCGGGCCGTCGCGGCCTCGCCCATGCTCCTCGCAAGCTCCGGATCGGCCAGCAGTCGGCGAAAGGCGTCGGCGAATGCCGACAGGTCGCGCGGATCCTCGATCAGGATGCCCGACTCGCCGTCGACGATCTGATCGCGAATCCCACCGACAGCGCTGGCGACGACCGGTCGGCCCTTCCACATGCCTTCGGCGACGGTCAGGCCGAATCCTTCGGCGATGCTCTTCTGGACGAGGATGTCGGCCCGGCGCTGAAGAGCGTTCACCATCACGGCGTTCTCGTCGAGGTCGTCCATCGGCAGGTTGATGATGTGGATCCGGTCACTGATGTCACAGTCCAGCTTCTGCCACTGGTCCTTGAGCAGTGTGTAGACGGCTTCGCCTTCCGGGTCGTCGGACACGGCGCCGCTGGACGGACCGATCAGGGCCAGATGGGCATCGTTGCCGGGCGCGAACTCGGCAAATGCCGTCATCAGTCCGCCGTGGTCCTTGAGCAGGTCCCATCGCGACACCTGCGCTATGAGGGGAACCGCGTCGGGAATCAGGCCGGACTGAAGAACCTCCGCCCGGCGTTCGACCTGGCCGGTGGTTCCGTCCGCACGCTGGAACCTCGGCGGGGATTCAGGCCGGATCCCTTCACGGACGCCGAGCGTCGTCAGGATGTCGTTGATCACGTCTTCGTCCAGCGCCTGGTTCTTGGGTGAGAACGGATCGATCGCCGGGTGGACGATGTAGATGCGCCCGACCGCCAGGCAATCCCAGATGTAGTCGGGACGTGAAAAGACGCAGCCGTCGGCCTGTCCGACGTATTGGGCGAGAAAGGCGATGGCCTCGTCGACGTGCGGGTTGCTCTGGTCGACTCCGATGTGGCAGCGCCAGATGACCGTCGCCCCCGACTCCTTGACGGCCGGGACCAGTCCGGCCGTCTGCGGATCGTGGAGGAAGACGATGTCGTCCGGGCTGATCATCTCGGTCAGGCAGGCGCCACTTTTGGCGCTCGCCTCCTCGTACAGGCGGACTTCATCCTCGCCGAGCGACCCGCCGTCACCGGGGTAGCCGTGAAGCAGATTGTGGATGCGCTTGGTCACTTCGAAGAATCTTTCGCTCTCATGCAGGACGAGCCAGCGCATGTCGACCCCGGCTCCCGAGGCGAACGGCAGGTAGCTCTGGAGCATTTCGGCAACCCCCCCGCCGCGGCTGGTCGAACTGACCTGCCAGATGGTGCGTCCGTCGAACACTTCACGGGCGTGGATCGCCGCCCCGGCCAGCCGTTCGAAGTCACCGCCGAGCACCGAGCGATACCTCTCGATGGGCTGGGATTCGATCTCTACTAGTGCGGGGCGGGCCACTGGGTGGCCAAAGGCTACCTCCTGAGCCCGGCGGACCCGAAGTCCTCGAATGGGTCGAGGCCGCTGGATGTAGATGCCCCGGTATCGTCACCGGTCATGGAACCGGCATGACCAAGTTCGTCTTTGACTTCAGTGAAGGCTCTCGCGAGATGCGCGATTTGCTCGGTGGCAAGGGGGCCAACCTCGCGGAGATGTCGCGCCTGCTCGGTGCCGACCGGGTCCCTGCCGGCTTCACCATCACGACGGAGGCTTGCGTTTCGTATCTCGAGAGTGACCGGACCGACCCGGCCGGTCTTGCAGAAGAGGTCGCATCCGCGATCGAGCGCCTCGAGGAGGCAACCGGCAAGCGTCTCGGTGACGAGCAGGATCCGCTGCTCGTCTCGGTGCGCTCCGGCTCCCGCGATTCGATGCCGGGAATGCTCGACACCGTGCTCAACCTGGGCCTCAACGAAAGCTCGGTAAAAGGCCTGGCCGAGCGCACCGGAAACGACCGGTTCGCCTGGGATGCATACCGCCGATTCACGCAGATGTTCGGCAACGTCTGCCGGGGCATCGCCGGAGCCCGCTACGAAGAGCTGATCAACGAACAGAAATCCGGATCCGGGGTGAGTGAGGACGTCGGTCTCTCAGCCGAAGACCTCCGGACGCTCACCCGGCGCTTCAAGGAGCTGTTCCGGGAGGAAACCGGTGACGATTTTCCGGCTGACCCCCGGGAGCAGCTCCGGCAAGCGATCCGGGCGGTCTTCGAGTCCTGGTCCGGCAACCGGGCTGTCGAGTACCGGCGGATCAACCGCATCCCCGACGACTGGGGAACGGCGGTCAACGTGCAGCAGATGGTGTACGGCAACAAAGGGGAAAGCTCCGGCTCCGGCGTCGTCTTCTCCCGCAACGAGATAACCGGAGCTCCGGGGCCGTCGGGTGACTATCTGCCGAACGCCCAGGGTGAGGACGTCGTCGCCGGGATTCGAAATCCGCATGACATCTCCGAGATGGCCGACCTGATGCCCGACGCGCATCGCGAGCTGATGCGGATCCTCAGTGTGCTCGAGCGGCACTACGGCGACATGCAGGACACGGAATTCACGGTCGAGGAAGGGCGCCTCTACATGCTGCAGACGCGAAACGCGAAACGACCGGCCCAGGCCGCGGTCCGTTTCGCCGTCGACGCCGTCTCGGAAGGCCTGCTCAGCCGGGAACGGGCCTTGATGACGATCGATGCGGCCGGCCTCGAGACACTGCTCCATCCGACCTTCGACCCGGACAGCTCCTACGAGGTCCTTGCCCGGGGCGTGAACGCGTCACCGGGGGCGGCGAAAGGCGAGATCGTGTTCACCGTCGACGATGCGGTCGCCGCCGAGAAAGAAGGCCGGGACGTGGTCCTGGTCCGGGCGTTCACCGAAGCTGACGACGTGGCCGGATTCTTTGCTTCGCGCGGCATCCTGACCTCGGAGGGAGGGAAGGCCAGTCATGCGGCCCTGGTCGCCCGCGGCATGGGCCGCCCCTGTGTCGCCGGAGCTTCGGCGCTCGATGTTGACATCACCAAGCGCGAGATAAGGGTCGGCGAAATCACCCTGCGCGAAGGTGACCGGATTGCGATCGACGGCAGCTCTGGAGAAGTGACGACCGATGAT
The DNA here is from genome assembly GCA_016650125.1 of Thermoleophilia bacterium. Classification (GTDB taxonomy): domain Bacteria; phylum Actinomycetota; class Thermoleophilia; order Solirubrobacterales; family 70-9; genus 67-14. The sequence continues at coordinate 7,195 of JAENWT010000029.1, read as the reverse complement.
GTGCCGCTGGTCGAGCCGGAAGTCGACTCGAACTTCGAGACCGTCCTCGGCTGGACTGACGGGATCAGGCGGCTCGGAGTGCGGGCGAACGCCGACCTGCCGGCCGATGCAGTCAAGTCGAGGGACTTCGGCGCCGAGGGGATCGGGCTCTGCCGGACCGAGCACATGTTCATGGCCGCCGACCGCCAGCCGCGGATGCAGGCGATGATCATGGCCTCGGAGGAGGACGAGCGCCGCCGGGCGCTGGATGAACTGCTGCCGCTGCAGCAGGCCGACTTCGAGCAGCTCTTCGAAGTGATGAGCGGCCTTCCGGTGACCATCCGGCTGCTCGATCCCCCGCTGCACGAGTTCCTCCCGGACATCGAAGACATCGTGCTGGAGGTAGAGCGGGCGCGGACCGGGGAAGACGAAGGGCTGGCTGCCCTCGAGCAGACGCTCGATCGGATCCACGAGCTGGTCGAAGTCAATCCGATGCTCGGGACCCGGGGGGTGAGGCTTGGGATCCTCCACGGCGAGATCTACGAAATGCAGGCAAGGGCGATCACCCGCGCCGCCCTGGCCGTCGAAGAGCGGTCAGGAGCGGCTCCGCAACTGGAGATCATGATCCCGCTCGTCGCCTACGAGAAGGAGCTTCAACTCGCCCGGGATCTGGTCGAGCGGGTCCGCCGCGAGGAGGGAGGCGATCGGCTGCCGCTGGCCGTCGGCACGATGATCGAGCTGCCCCGCGCGTGTCTGGTGGCCGACCGCATCGGCGAGGTAGCGGAGTTCTTCTCGTTCGGCACCAACGATCTGACCCAGACGGCGATCGGCTTCTCCCGCGACGACATCGAGAGCAAGATCCTGGCCCGCTACATCGAGCGGGGGATCGTCGACCGCAGCCCGTTCGAGACCCTGGACAAGCCCGGGGTCGGCTGGCTGATCAGGCTGGCGGCATGGACCGGGCGGGTGGCCAACCCGGATCTCGGCCTCGGAGTCTGCGGCGAACACGGCGGGGATCCGGAGTCGATCGCGTTCTTCGACCTGGCCGGCCTGGACTATGTGAGCTGTTCACCCTTCCGGGTCCCGATCGCCCGGGTGGCGGCGGCCCAGTCGGCGATCGGCGCCGCAACCGGTTGACCGGTCAGGCCTCGACCCCGGACGCTCGACCGGCCTCGAACCCAATTGAACTTTTGTCGGTTGCGGACGGTAACCCGGTCACAACACATTTCGCCGAGTGCATCCCGCCTCGGCTGGACCGACTTCAAAGGAGTTCAAATGAAGAAACGCATTCGTTGCTTTCCTGCTGCCATCCTGGCGGCGGTGGCTGTCGTGGCCATCGCCGGATGCGGAGGCAGCTCCAGCAGCGATTCGAGCAGCAGCGACACCAGCAACAGTGCTCCGGCCGCGGGCTATGGCGCCCCGGCCACAACGCCGTCCACCTCTTCTGCCACCACCATCGACACGGCCAAGAATCCCGACCTGGGCACGATCCTGGTCGATTCCAAGGGGAACACGCTCTACCTGTTCAAGAAGGACAAGGGCGGGAAGTCTTCCTGCGACGGTGCCTGCGCCGCCGCCTGGCCTCCGGTCACGACCACGGGCGATGCCAAGGCGGGATCCGGAGTGAAGGCCTCCCTGCTGGGCACAACCGCGCGAACGGACGGAGCCACCCAGGTGACCTACAACAACTGGCCGCTATACCTGTATCAGGGTGATTCGAAGCCGGGTGATACCAATGGCAATGACTTTTCCCAGTTCGGAGCCCAGTGGTACGCGGTGACACCGACTGGAGATCAAGCCGCCGACTGACATGACACTGACCAGCGATTCGGACATTCGCGATGCCTACAGAGCGCACTCCGGTGAGCTCTATGGCTTCGCGTGCCGATCGCTGAGAGACACCGGACTGGCCGAAGAAGCAGTGCAGGAGACCTTCCTCCGCGCCTGGCGCGCGGGGGATCGTTTCGACCCCGATCTCGCTTCGCTTCGCACCTGGCTCTTCGCAATCATCCGCAATGTCGTGATCGACCTGAGTCACAAAGCGTCGGTACAGATACAACCGACGACTGACACCGATGACCGCAGTGAAGACCCCTTTGACCGTGCCCTGACTGCATGGCAGGTGGAAGAGGCCCTGAGGCGCATCGGAGACCAGCACCGCCAGGCCCTCATCGAGATCTACTTCAAGGACCGGCCGTACGACGAGGTGGCGGCGGAGCTCGGCATTCCCGAGGGCACGGTCAAGAGCCGCGTCTACTACGGCCTGAGGGCAATGAGCAATGTGCTCGATGAGCTGGGTTTCGATGAGTAGGGATTGCCGCGGGTATCGCGAGAAGCTGGGCGACCTGGCGATCGGTCGCCTGGGAGATTCCGAGAGGGGGGAGGTGGAAAGCCATCTGGAGACCTGCGCGGATTGCCGCGCCGAGGCTGCCGGGCTGAGGCGTACGGCAGCCCTGCTTCCGCTGGTCACGGTGGAGAGCCTGTCCGATCCGGCCCAGGTACCTCCGTCTAATCTGGAGAAGCAGATCGAATCACGTATCCGGGTGGAAAGAAAGATTCGAAGAACCCGCCGTCGATCAACCTTTCTGGGCCTGGGTCTCGCGGGTGCGGCTGCCGCCGCCCTTGTGGTTCTTGCGATCGTGCTGGTGGGAGGATCACCCGACCACGATGAGCCGGCCACTCAGCAGCTTGCGTTTGCCTCTGTGCCGGCAGGAGTGGATATCAATGGATCTCTCAGGCCGAGAGCGACCGGAACCGAGATCAGCCTCGATGTCTCGGGAGTCAAGTCGGGAACCTTGTGCCGCGTATTCGTGCGGACCTCCGACGGCACAGTCTTTCCGGCCGGCTCGTTTCGATACCGCTACGAGTACAGCGGAGAACCTTCAGTGCTCAGCACAGGAGTGGATCTGAGCGATATCGAAGAGATCGAGATCAAGGTAGGAGCCCAGACATTCACCGAGCCGGCCTGAGCAGACGCGTGGGTCAGGTAAGACTCGCGTGACTGCCGAAAAGTCGGGGAGTCCTGCCCTCGACCGAACCTCCGCCCTGAAGCTCGCGTCCGAGTTCGACAAAGAACGCCGTCGCAGCCGCAAGGTCGTCGACCACAATGCCCACGTGTTCCATGCGTTGAATAGCCATTCGCCTTACGGTAGTGATACGCCCGCCCGGCGTGAAGTCTGATCCTGCACCCAGATACGAGGCCAATTCATGAAGATCGAGTTGCTCTACTTTGAAGGCTGTCCTAGCTACGAAGGATTGCTCCCCGTCCTCAAAAGGCTTCTGGGTCGCGAGGGAGTTGCGAGCGAGATCGAGCTTCATCGAATCGAAACCCCGGAGGCCGCAGAGAAGGAAGAATTTCTCGGTTCACCCACCTTGCTGATCGACGGCGAAGATGTACAGCCCGGTGCTGGCGATCGCAGCGATTACGGTCTCAAGTGCCGTCTCTATCCAACGGACGAGGGCCTGTCGGGTGTGCCGCCCGAGAGCTGGATCGTCGAATCCATCAGGCGCCACCTTGCTTAATTGTTGAGACGCACTCAGATCAGGGTCCGATTCGCATTCATCAAGACTCCAGATACGCACCTAATTGAGAGCGGCCGTTCTTGTATGGCCGTATCTAGTCTGATCCACGGTGCAACCTTGGCGCGACACCACGGCATCAAAACCCTCAGCCGCATTACCCGGGGAACGCCGCATTCAGGGATCTGCGACTACGGCCGATGGTCACTCACTCACTCGCTTGCGCGGCGGCCGCACGACGTGATCATCAAGTCCGTCAAGCCGGGCGTTCGCGAGGTCCACACCTTCAAGATCTATGTGCGAGGTTCCGCACGAAAGGGATCAAAGCTTTCGGTCAGGATGCTCACCTTCAAAGGCTGGAGCGACAAGCGTGTCGCCCCGAAGGTGACCGTCAAGCGACGCATCCGCTGAGCCGGTCAGCTCCGGTCATGGCACGGGGGATACGATGGCCACACATGTCAGCTCGATCGCTTTTCGTCAGGTCCGGAATTCTCTCTTCTGCCATCTTCGTGATGGCAACATTTTCCGCGCACGGAGCGGAGCCGTTACCGGCCACTGACTTGGCAGCGACAGCCTCGGTCTCGGGGCCGACACGGATTTACGCCTGTGTCGCCGGTGGTTTCAAGACTTTGAATCTCACGACCCGTAGCGCCACCTGCCCGAATGGCCAGCCCAAGGTCTCATGGAACGTGACCGGCGTGAAGGGTCAGCGCGGCAAGAGGGGCCCGAAGGGAAAGCGTGGGGCGCGAGGCAAGACCGGGTCTCGCGGAGCAAGAGGCACGACAGGAGAAAGAGGCACGACAGGCGGCGTGGGTCCCACGGGCCCGGCCGGCGGAGGGGGATCTGGAACCACAGGTCCCACGGGCCCGGCCGGAACGCCTGGCACGACGGGGGCAACGGGCCTGATCGGGCCGGTTGGTCCCACGGGCTTCACCGGATCGATCGGTGCGACAGGTCCCACCGGGTTGATCGGGCCGACTGGTGCCACGGGCGTAACGGGCGTAACGGGCAACGTGGGTGACCTGGGTCCGACGGGCCCGACGGGGTCCACGGGCGAAAGTGGCGCCTCGGGAGGAACCGCACTCATGGGCGGCGGGCCCGTAACGCTGAGCTCGGCCCTCGGAGGCATTCCCCTGGCCACAACACTTCTGCCGGTCGTCGGTCAGTTCCAGACTGGTAACACGACTTCCTACCCGCCGAGCAGCCTTGACCAGAGTGTCATGGCGGCCACTCAGACCCTTCCGGCCGATACGACCATCACCAATTTCCGGTTCCTCTACACGAACTCGGTTCCTGCTTTCACTCTGAACCCGCCACAAATCACAGTGGAGCTCTACAGCGGCTTTCCCGGCTTTCCGGCGACGCCGGTTGCCGGAGCCATTTGCTCCGTTTTCCTGTTCTCGCCCGTGCCGGTGGGACAGGTTGCCTCTTGCTCGGTCCCGACAAATGCTTCTCTGACGGAAGGATCGACTGTCTATCTCGTGGCCACCTCGACGACCAACGAATCAACCACTCTCTCGGGCTTCATCGCGACAGCGCTGACCACAGACTGACGACGAGAATCGAATTCTCGAAGGGCGATGCCGGCCGCATCTCGCAAAGTTCCTCGAAAAGCAGCTCGAAGGTATGACGCTGCTGACCAAATCTGTGGCCGCAGTCGACGCATTGACCCAGCGCTGGCTATCGCCGCTAGGGCTGGCGAAAACTTCTGCTGGCACTCCAAACGCCCAGTGCCCAGGCGGGGACGAAAATGAACGAAAGCGTGAGCCAGATTTCAGCGAAGTTGGCGTTCTGCCCAACGATGACGCCATTTGCGTACTCGGTGGTCCAAACGACATTTACGAAGTAGACGGTGACAAGCAACGGAGCTGCCAGCATCAACGCAGATAGCCATGACCGCGAGCAAAAGCCGAGCGCAAAGTAACCGGCTCCGGCAAGCGCAAGCATTCCGATTCTCCGTTAGATATCCAGGTGATCTGAGTGTGTCCGCCAAGGGCGGAAAACGCAACTAGGCATTGCGATGGGGGTTACGTTCTACGAACAGCCCAGTCCGCAGGATCAGGAGGAGTACCCGAATGGAGTCTCGAAGCTCGCACCGCGTTAGCGCTGTCAGTGCACTCGCTGCCTTGCTAATCGCCTTCGCCTTCGCTGGCTCCGGAGTTGCTGAAGGTCTCGACTCGTCAGACCCGCAATTGCTACCCGGTCTTTCTGGTCCGCTCCCGGGCAAGAATGGATTGATCGTCTTTGATCAGACTGCGCCTGTGGGGGGATCTCGTCATGGCGGTCCTTCAGGGATCTACGTGTACGACCCTCGGAGTGGGGAACGCAGACGCATCGTCAAGGGGAGAGGTTCGTTCAGGCCTCGGTTCTCGCCGGATGGAAAGATGATCGCCTTCGGACAAAGGGGCGACATCTTCACGATTTCACCCGATGGTTCCGCTCTGAGGCAACTGACTGACGACCCGGCCTACGAATACTGGCCCACCTATTTGCGAAACGGCCGGATTGCCTTTATCGCCGGCGGAGTCCTGACCACGATCGAGCCTGACGGCACTGGCCGTCATGAGGTCGGAGCCCGTCGAGAGGGATACAAGGTTGGCGCTGTCAGCTCGAACGGAAGCGAGATCGCCTTTGAGTCGTGCCGGAAGCGTGTCGTTTGCCGAATCGACCTGCTCGATGTCAAGTCTGGGGACGAGCGACGGCTCAGCAAAAAGGGCGGCTCCTCTTATTCGCCGAGCTTCTCCCCGAATGGTTCCCGTATTGCCTACATTCGACGCGCTGGCATCGGCAAGAACCGGGGCACGATTCGAGTCGCCCGAACTGATGGGTCCAAAGACCGTCTCGCTGGGAAAATCGAACCGGGAGTAGGGGAGCTCTACTACGAGCAGATCGGTTTTTCGCCCGACAGTCGTTTTCTTATGGTTGTCACCTACGAGATAATCCCTCTCCACCAGGGCACTATCGGATCGATCGACATCGTCAATCGCAAGACGAAGAAATTTCACACGATTGGTCCAAGAGGCACGGAAAAGAATGGCAACATCCTTTCCGCGGACTGGCAGTCTTTATGACTCGAGCGAAGCTTGTCTTGGCTCTGATTGCACTGATCGCCCCGGTCTTGGCTGCGAGCTCAGCTCAAGCCAGCGTTTTCAAATATGAGAAGCCGAGCTTGTCGGCGGCAAAGCCGGGCTTCTCGATTCGCATTCACGTCGACGGGCGGAGAATCACAAGTTTTTCGTTTGCCACCAAGGTCTTTTGCGGCGATAGCGGCAGGTCTTATGGCGAAGGCGGTGGCTACACCTTGTTTCACACGAAGCTCACGGGCAGCGATCGTTTTCAGTACGTCTCGCGCGAACGAGGCGGAGCCCTCAGATTGACCGGGCATCGGTCCGCTTCTGTGATCAAGGGCCGGCTATCTCTGAGGTACAGAGACCAGTTCGAATGGTGCAGCACGGGCCGGAGTGTTGACGATTCCTGGCTGAAGTACCGCGCTGTCAAGCAACGATGACTCTGACACACAACAGGCGCGGATCTGAGCGTGCTGTCGGCATGGCACTGAGGGGACCCCGTTTCTCAGTCCACCCCGAGTGAAAGTCACGGGGTTGGTGTAGCTGTAGTTGTACCTGTTCGCCGCCAATTGGCGGCGAATTCATCCGGGCTGAGCATCTGAAGCGCCGAATGCGGATGGTTCTTGTTG
>JAENWT010000028.1 GCA_016650125.1 Thermoleophilia bacterium | reverse complement strand
CTCGGGCAAGACCGAGGTCTACCTGGCGCTGGTCGAGCGGGTCCTCGAACGAGGCCAGACGGCGATCGTGCTGGTCCCGGAGATCGGGCTCACCCCGCAGGCGGTTGGCCGCTTCCAGGCCCGGCTCGGTGACCGGGTCGCGGTGCTCCACTCGGCGCTCTCGGCCGGCCAGCGTTACGACGAATGGCAGCGGCTCCGGTCCGGTGAGGCCACGGTCTGCGTCGGTCCCCGCTCCGCGATCTTCGCACCGGTCAACGACCTCGGCCTGATCGTGATCGACGAGGAGCACGATCCGTCCTACAAGCAGGAGAGCGACCCGCGCTACGACGCACGACAGGTGGCCCGGCGTCGGGCTGAGGCCTACGGGTCCCTGCTGGTGCTCGGCACGGCCACGCCGCGACCCGAGACCTGGCAGGCGCTCGACCGCATCGATCTGCCGAACCGGGTGGACGGCCTCGGCATGCCACCGGTCGAAGTGATCGACATGCGCGATGCCGATCCACGCAGCGGTCCGATCCACCCGAAGACCATGGAGGCGCTGATCGACATCCGCAGCCGCGGTGAGAAGGCGATCGTGATGATCAACCGGCGGGGGTTCGCGCCCTGGCTCATCTGCCGGACTTGCGGACACCACTGGGGCTGCCCGAACTGCGACGTCTCACTGATCGTCCACCGCGAGTCGGGACAGCTGATCTGCCACCACTGCAACCACGTCGAACCGGTGCCGCGTCAGTGCGACACCTGTGGCGGTACGACCCTCTCGCAGACCGGGGCCGGCACCCAGCGGATCGAGCGCCTGCTGGCCGAACACCTCGCCCCGATGCCGGTCTTTCGCCTGGACGCCGACACCAGCTCCGGTCCGGGTGGTCACGGCCGGATCCTCAGCCAGTTCGACCAGGCGCCGAGCGCGGTGCTGGTCGGAACGCAGATGGTGGCCAAGGGCCACGACTTCCCCGAGGTCACGCTCAGCGCCATCCTCGATGCCGACGCGACCCTGCGGTTCCCCGACTTCCGGGCCGAGGAGCGCACTTTCTCCCTGGTCACCCAGCTGGCCGGCCGGAGCGGGCGCGGCGCGGCCGGCGGCAAAGTGATCGTCCAGACCCTGGCCCCGGCGGCGCCCAGCATCGCCAGTGCCGCGACCCACGATTCGCCCGGTTTCCTCGAAGGGGAGCTCGAACGGCGCCGTGCTCTGTCCTACCCGCCTTTCTCGTCACTGATCCGGATCCAGATGGCGGCTGCCGACGAAGCCGCACTTGACCGCGCGGCACAAGTGGTGGGGGAGCGCGTGACCGGAGCCCTGCCCGAAGGCGCGTCGATGCTCGGTCCGGCGCCGATGTTCCGGGCGAGGAACCGGTTCCGGCGGCGAATACTCATCAAGTCCACATCCCGTGAGGAGACGATCACCGGCGTCTACTCCACGGTCGAGACGATGCTCGCCGAGAAAGTCTTCAAGGACATCGTCCTCAGCATCGACGTCGATCCGCAGTAGTTGGAGCTTCGGCGCGGTGCGGGAAAAGCTGTCCGAGCCTCACTCTGGGTCTGGGTAAACTCGCCCGACGTGTCCGAGCCGGAAAACGAGATCGACGGCGTCATCACCGCTGAAGTGGGGCCGCCCGAGGCGGAGGATGGCCACGTGGTCGAAGAGGGCGGCGAGACCGAAGCGGCCGCCGGACCGCGCCAGCTCGACGAAGAAACGATGCGGAAACGCGAGGCGGCGCTGGCCCAGGTCGTCAAGTACGGCGACCCCGTGCTGAAGAGCCGCGCCTCCGAGGTAACGGTTTTCGATGACGATCTCGCCCTGGAGATCGAGCGGATGATCCACCTGATGCGGGATGGCCTCGGAGTCGGACTCGCTGCCACCCAGGTCGGCAAGCTGCGCCGGCTGCTCGTTTTCCAGACCAACGCCGACGCCACTCCGCAGGGGCTGGTCAATCCGGAGATCGAATGGCTCTCCGACGAAGCCGAAATTATGGCCGAAGGTTGCCTCAGCATTCCGCGAGTCGTGGTCGAGGTCGAGCGGCCGCTCTACGCCCGGGTCCGCGGCCGGGACCAGAACGGGGCCGAGGTCCTGATCGACGCTTCCGGCCACGAGGCGCGTGTCCTCCAGCACGAGATCGACCACCTTGACGGTGTGCTCATCCTCGACCGGACCGAGCGGGTCCAGCGCAAGGGAGCGATGAAGGCTCTGCGCCGCGGCGAGGCTTATTCGCCGCCCTCAGACGACGACGAAACGTGAACCGCGGCGCCTTCCTCGGCACCTCTGACTTCGCCGCGACCGTGCTCGAGTGCCTCGCGGCCTCGGCCCAGCGACCGTCCCTCGCCGTGACCCTGCCGGATCGCCGCCAGGGCCGCGGGCGTCAGGAACAGCCATCGCCGGTCGCCACCAAGGCGGAAGAGCTGGGGATCGAAGTCTTCAAGTCGGCTGACGTCAACGATGCCACGGCGATCGAGAAGCTGAATTCCGCCGGTGGCGAATGGGCTTCGATCTGCGCCTTCGGACAGCTGATCAAGGAGCCGCTGCTGACCGAGCTGCCGATGCTGAACGTCCACCCGTCCCTGCTGCCGCGCTGGCGCGGGGCGGCGCCGATCGAGCGGGCGATCATGGCCGGAGACGAGAGCACCGGCGTCGCCGTGATGCGCCTGGTCGAAGGGCTTGATTCAGGGCCGGTGGCGATGGTCGAGTCGACCGCGATCGACGAGAGCGAGGACTTCGGTTCGCTTTCCGTGCGGCTCGCCGAGATCGGCGGCCAGCTGCTGGTGCGCGCACTCGAGGCGGCCGGAGCCGGCGGCCTCGAATGGGCTGAACAGGATGAAGACGGCGTCACCTATGCCGAGAAGATCTCGAGCGAGGACCGCCAACTCGATCCCTCCGGCAGGGCTTCGGACCTTCACAACCAGGCGCGTGCCCTCAATCCGCACATCGGCGCTTACCTCGCCCTCGAAGGCGATGACCGCCTCGCGGTCCGGGCGACGACCGTGCTCGATCGGCCGAGCTGGGGTCCGGGTCAGGTCATCGGCGACGACGGCGAACTGCTGCTCGCCTGCGGTGACTGCACTCTCAGGCTCGACGTCGTCCAGCCCCCGGGCAAGACGGCGATGGATGCCGGGTCGTACCTGCGCGGCTACGGCCTGCCGGACCTGGCGCCGGCCACGGGGTGAAGGCTTGAGTCAGGTCACTCCCGAACGGGAAGCCGCCTACGCGGTGCTGCGACGCACCTTCGAAGGCGGCGAGTTCACCGAAACCGCATTCCGTGACGAGGCCGAGACCAGGGGCCTCGAAGGACGCTCCCGCTCGCAGGCCATGCGCATGTCGTTCGGCGCGGTCCAGCGCAAGGGGACCACCGACGCCGTCGTCTCCGGTTTCATCCGCAAGAAGGGGCAAAGGCCCGATCCGCCCGTGATCGCGGCCCTCCGCCTCGGTGTCTTCGAACTGCTCTTTTCCGACGGCACGCCCGACCACGCGGTGGTCGACCAGACGGTGAGCCTGGTCAAGCTGACCGCGCCACACGCAGCCGGCTTCGTCAACGCTTTGCTGCGGCGGACACTGCGTGAGCGTGACCGGGTGATGAGCGAGCTGGCTGACGACTCAACCCCCGAGAAGGCCGCGATCGCCCACTCGGCTCCGGCCTGGCTGGTCGACCTCTGGTGGAAGCAGCTCGGCCCCGAACGGGCGAAAACGGTGCTCGCCGCGGCGAACGAACCGAGCGAGCGGGCGCTCCGGGTGAACACCGCCCGGCTCACTCTCGACGAGGCCATGGAGCGACTTGCCACCGATGTGCTTGAGCTCGAGCCGGCGACGGGCGAGTGGCCGTTGGCCCCGGCCGACCTGCTGATCGCCCGCGGCAACCTCGCCGAAGCCGAAGCGGCCGCGCTCGAAGGCCTGGTCGTCGCCCAGTCGCGTGGATCGGCGGCAGTGGTCGAGGTGCTCGATCCACAGACTGGCGAACGGGTTCTCGACCTGTGCGCCGGCCCGGGGATCAAGACCGGCCAGATCGCGGCGCGGGTCGGCCGCCAGGGCAACATGGTTTCGGTCGAGCCAGATACCGACCGGGCCGAAGAAGTCGCCTCGCAGCTCGAACGCCTCGGCTTCCACAACGGCCTCGTGATCGAAGCCGACGCCCAGGACGGCGACATCCTCTCGACCTTCGACCGGGTCCTGGTCGACGCCCCCTGCTCCGACCTCGGGGCGCTCGCTTCCCGGCCGGACGCACGTTGGCGCAAGTCGCCGGCCGTCATCGAGCGGGTGACCGAACTTCAGGCCGTGATCCTCGACCGCGCCGCCGAGTACCTCGTGCCGGGTGGGACGCTGGTCTATTCGACCTGCACGATCTCGGCCGACGAGAACGCGGCCCAGGCCCTCGCTTTCGCCGAGCGATCGGGTCTCGAGATCGACGATCTCGGCGCCCTTGCCCCGGACCTGGCCTCCGCCGACGATTCGCGTTTCCTCCAGTTGCTGCCGGACCGCGACCGCACCACGGGCTTCTTCATCAGCCGGTTCCTTCGGCCCGTATGAGCCTCTTGGTTCCCGGCAGCCGACCGGGTCGGGATAATGCGCGCATGGCGACTGAACCGGAGAAACCGGCAACCACCGTCGAGAAGCGCCCGGCCTGTCCCGGCTGCGGTGAACCGTGGCTGCGGCCGACCCAACTGCCGGGCCGGTTCCGCTGCGTCTACTGCCTCTCGCGTTACGAACTCGTGTCCCAGTGCCCCGACTGCGGTGAGCACCAGACGATCGCCCGGATGAGTACGACCGAGGACATGACCTGTCAGTCCTGCGGCGGCTCGATGCTGAGGCCCCTGTGAGCGGTTCCGGTAACCGGGGGATCTACTCGGGCATCCACATCGCGCCCTCGATCCTTTCCGCCGACTTCGCCCGGCTGGGCTCGGCGATCGAAGAGGTGATGGCGGCCGGGGCGAAAGTCATCCACTTCGACGTGATGGACGGCAGCTTCGTCCCGCCGATCACGATCGGGCCGCTCGTCGCCTCCCACATCGCCGACCAGGTCCACGAAGCCGGCGGCGTGCTCGACGTGCACCTGATGATCGACAACCCCGACCGGCAGTTCGAAGAGTTCGCCAAGGCCGGCGCCGACAGCATCACCTTCCACGCTGAAGCGACCCCTCACGCCCACCGTGCACTCGGGGCAATTCACGAGCTCGATTGTCTGGCCGGCATCGCGATCAATCCCGGCACCCCGGTGGAAGCAGTATCCGAGCTCCAGGGCATGGCCGACCTGATCCTCGTGATGACCGTGAACCCGGGCTGGGGCGGACAGGCCTTCATCGAGACTTCGCCGGACAAGGTGCGGCGGCTCAAGCCGCTCGCCGGGGACGCCCTGATCGAGGTCGACGGCGGCATCGGCACGGTGACTGCCGGTCAGATGGCCGCGGCCGGCGCGACGCTTATGGTCGCCGGTTCGGCGATCTTCGGGACCGATGACCCCGCTCAGGCTTTCAGCGACATATCCACCGCCGCCGAAGGAGGAAACCAATGAAAGGCCTTGCAGTCCTGTTGATCGTGGTCGGAGCCGGCCTCGGGGTCTATTCGATGAGCTACGACGGCGGTGGTGCCTTCATGGGCGCCGCGGTGGTGTGTCTCGTGGTCGGCGTGATCCTGTTCTTCGTCTCGGCCTTCGTCTCAAGCAAGAAGAAGGACCTGATGTCGCAGATGGAACAGTCCAACGCCGCTTCCGCGGGTTCGATGACCGGTCAGACGACCAGCATGGATGTCCAGGGCATGATGGGCCTCGACGCCAACGACATCCTGAGTTCGGTGATGGAGGCCCAGCAAGCAGTCCGGAGGCGATCCGGAGGCGATGGCGAAGATGCTCCGGGAGAAGTTCGGCGGTCAGTCGGTGGTCGTCAACGGCGACAGTCAGACGACTTTCTCGTTGACGAGTCAGGTTCTCGGCAGCGCCAGCAGCAGTGTGCCGTCGAATGACATGCTGAACCAGTTGATGAAGCTGCGCGACTCGGGAGCGATCAGCGACCAGCAGTTCGAAGAGCAAAAACAGCGCCTGATAAACCCAGGCAGCTGACTTAGTCGTCCAGCCCCGCCAGGCGGGTTTCGATCTCTTCGCTTGACCCCTCGCTCGGGATGTCGGCGGCCACCCCGTGCGGCCGGCGGTAGATCCAGAAGACGGTCGTGAAGAGGATGAGGGCGGTCAGCGTGAAGCCGATCTCCACCCGCACGTTGCCGTCACTGATGAACGGCAGGAACATCCAGATGACGAAGAAGATCGCGCAGAGGATCCAGCGGATCGAGGCCCGCCGGGCCTGACCCTGGGCGAGACTCGCCTGGTTCACCGTCACGGCCGCCAGGTAGAGGCCCATGCCGGCGGTCACCAGCAGCAGGTCCTGCACCGGATAGGTGAACTTGTCGGAGAACGCGAGCTGCATCAGCTGCGGGCCGGCGATCGCGACGACCAGTGCGGCGACCGCGGTGAACCCGAGGATCCCGAGCAGGACCGTGCGCACCGAGTCGTGGAACTGCCGTTCGGAATCGGGATCGGTGCTGCTGTGAAGCGAGGTCAGGTGCGGCAGGATGCTTGTCGAAACCGCCTGGAAGAGCTGAAGCGGGGCCCGGGCGATCATCAGGACGTTGAAGATGAAGCCGGCCGCGGCGACGCCTTCGATGCTGCGCACCACGAGCGGGCCGGCGTTGAGGAAGACCTGCTCGGCGAACATGATCAGGAAGAGGGAGCCGACGAACCCGGCCCCACTGGTAAGGGAGAACTCGGAGATCGACTCTTCCTCCTCCGACTCGGCGATGCCGTCCTCCTTCCGCTGTTCGGCCTCGCGCCGGGTGCGCCGGCGGATGGCTGACGGGACCACCATCAGGCTGAGCAGCGGCGCCGCGACGATGCCGATCGCGACCATCGTCTGCCCGCTGAGCAGGCCGACCGCGACCAGGACCGCGAACAGGGTCCGGAACACCGATTCCGACAGGATCAGCCCGGTGAAGAGTCCGAACTGCTGATGGCCGGCGAGGTAGCCGCGGGCGTAATAGCTGGCCGCGTAGAAGAGCACCGAGCTGAAGAAGACCCAGTAGAGCGCGTCGTTGCCGGCCAGAAGGCCGCTCTCGAGCGGCTCCCTGAAGATCAGGGCGACGATCGCGAAGCCGATCGCGAGGAGGACCTGGATCTTGGCCGCAACCTTGACCGGGGCCGTGTCCGGCTCGCCGCGCTCGAGGTGCTCGGAGATGTGCCGGGAGAGCAGCTGGTCGACCGGGCGGTAAAGGGTCGAGACCGTGATGAACACGGCCGACCAGAGCACGGTGATCTCGCCGTATGAGTCCTTGCTCAGGTCGTGGGCGGCGATGAAGAAGTAGACGTACGTGAACAGCCCGGTCAGCCCGACGCCGATGGTCAGGAAGCCGGCCGTCTTGCCGTAGTCACGTGACTTCCTGCTCGTGGCTTCGGCCGCGTCGTCGGCGGTTTCGGGAGTCGGTTCCAAGGTGTTGGGAGGCTAGACCGGAGTGCGGTCGCGGGGAGGGTCGAGCTGATGGGTCGGTTCGACCCCCAGTTCGAGTTCGATTCTCCGCACTCTCTCAAATACGCGCTGGGTCATGACCCTTTGTCCGGCCAGCAGGTCGCCGATGATGCCCAGGGCGAAGAGCTGGATCGAGACGATGAAGAGCACGCCGCCGAGCAGCAGCGACTGGATGTGGCCGTCACGGTCGCCATTGAAGATCCAGTCGAGCAGGAACGGCATCCAGGCGGTGATCGCCGCGAGGCCCGCGATCGCGGCCAGGGCCGAGAAGACCTTGAGCGGTTCGTAGCGGGCGTAGATCCGGAGGATCGCCAGGCCGTTTCGCCTGACGTAGGCCGAGGTCGAGCCGAAGAGCCTCGAGTCCCTGGTCTTGGCGTTGGTGCGGATCACGACTTCGTCGACAGCGACCCGGGCCTTGCCCGCCTGGATCAGGCTCTCGAGCGTGTAGGTGAAGTTGTCGACGACCAGCAGCTGAAGCGCCGCTTCGCGGTTGTACGCCCGGAATCCGGACGTGGCGTCGGTGATATCGGTATCGGAAAGGCGTCGCACGACCCAGCTGCCGAAGCTCTGGAGGAACTTCTTGGACGGCGAAAAATGCTCGATCGTGTCGACGTCGCGGTCGCCCACGACCATTTCGGCCCGGCCGTCGAGGATCGGCTGGATCAGCAACGGGATGTCCTTGCCGGCGTACTGGTTGTCAGCGTCGGTGTTGACCACGATGTCGGCGCCCAGCTTCAGGCAGGCGTCGAGACCGGCCTGGAATCCGGTGGCCAGGCCGCGGTTGTTCGGCAACTTGACGATGTGGTCGACGCCGTTCCGGATGGCGACATCGATGGTGCCGTCGGTCGATCCATCATCGACTACAAGGGTCTCGATCAGGTCGACTCCGGCCATCTCCGTGGGGAGATCGGCCAGGGTGGCCGGGAGGGTTTCCTCCTCGTCGAGACATGGGATCTGGATGATTACCTTCATAAGTCGTCAAGATTCTCCCATGCGGGCCGATATGCCACCGACAGAGACGGAAATCTGGGACAGAGCTCTTCACCTTGCCGAACTCGGCCGGGGAGCGGTCAGCCCCAATCCGACGGTCGGTGCCGTGCTAGTAAAGGATGGTCTGGTGGTCGGCGAGGGATGGCACAAACAGCGCGGTGACCTCCACGCGGAAAGGGTCGCACTGGCCGATGCGGCTACCTGCGGAAACGACGTGCGTGGCGCCACCGCCTACGTCACGCTCGAGCCCTGCGCCCATACCGGGAGCCAGCCTCCATGCGCCGATGCGCTGATCGAGGCCGGTGTGGCAGAGGTCGTGATCGGCAGTCCCGACCCGACCGAAAAGACAGCCGGCGTCGGACCCCGGAAGCTGCAAGAGGCCGGCATCAAGGTGCGTGAGGCGGGTGCCGAAGACGCGCCCCGGGCGAGGCGCCTGGTCCAGGATTTCCGCAAGCGGGCTGCCACCGGCCGGCCGCTGGTGATCCTGAAGACCGCGATGAGCCTGGACGGCAAAGTCGCGACCCGGACCGGCGACTCACACTGGATCACGGGGCCGGAGAGCCGTGAGCTGGTCCACAAATGGCGGGCTGAGCTCGACGCCATCGCGGTCGGGTCCGGCACTTTCAAGGCCGACGACCCCAAGCTCACTGCCCGGATCGACGGGGTGGAGCGTCAACCGATGAGGCTCGTCTTCGGGACCACCAGGGAGATGACCCCGGACTCGGCGATCTTCGAGGACATCAAGACCGCTCGGGTGGGCGTTGTCGTCTACAGCGATCAGGACCTGAGTAGAGCGGATGCCCTCTCGGACGCCGGCGCGATCATCTTCCAGACTCAGGCGAAAACCCGCGAAGAGCGGTTCGTCGAGGTTCTCGACCAGCTCGGCCACATCGAGGTCTGCTCGATCCTGGTCGAAGGAGGGCCGACGCTCGCCGGGGTGGCGATCGCTTCGGGCGAGGTCGACCGGATGGAAGTCTTCGTCGCGCCGCTGGTGATCGGCGGCGGGCTCTCGGCGGTGGAAGCCGAAGGTCCCGACCTGCTCGCCGACGCGATTCGCGTTCCGCAGATGCGGGTGGCCCGGGTAGGTCAAGATGTACTCATGAGCGCCGACCTCAAGGACTGGTAGCAAATGTTTTCCGGACTGGTGGCCGATCTCGGCCACGTCGAAACCATCGATTCCGGCGACGAAGGCGCGCGGATCAACCTCGTGACCGGCCTCGCCGGGCAGATCGAGCCGGGCGACTCGGTCGCCGTCAACGGCGTCTGCCTGACCGCGACCGAGGTCACCGGGTCCGGCTTCTCGGCTGAAGCGATGACCCAGACCCTGAACCTGACCTCGCTCGGCAACCTCACCGGCGGCACCGCGGTCAACCTCGAACTGGCACTGCGGGCGGACCAGCGTCTTGGCGGCCACCTCGTCCAGGGCCACGTCGACGGAGTCGGCCGGGTCAGCTCGCTGACCGAGGACGGTTTCTCCCTCAGGGTGAAGGTCGCTATTTCTGACAACCTCGCCAAGTACGTCGTGCCGCAGGGATCGATCACCCTCGAAGGGGTCAGCCTGACGGTCACCGAATGCGGCCGGGACTGGGCGGAAGTGGCCCTGATCCCCGAAACCCGGGAACGCACCACCCTCGGCGGGCTGGCGGTCGATCAGGCTGTAAATGTCGAATGTGACGTAATCGCCAAATACGTCGAGCGGATGGTGTCACCATATGCAGCGCGTACCCAACCAGCAGAGAGCGAGCAGTAGACGATGTCGAGCAGCGAGCAGGAATCGGGCGGTACCGGCGGTACCGGCGTGACCGAAGAGAAATCTCCGTTCGCCACGATCGAAGAGG
The DNA here is from genome assembly GCA_016650125.1 of Thermoleophilia bacterium. Lineage (GTDB taxonomy): Bacteria > Actinomycetota > Thermoleophilia > Solirubrobacterales > 70-9 > 67-14. Next base: position 18,810 of record JAENWT010000028.1, on the reverse strand, counting down.
CCCTCGAGGACATCCGGGCCGGCCGCATGGTGATCGTTGCCGACGACGAGGATCGCGAGAACGAAGGCGACCTAGTCATGGCGGCGCAGTTTGCGACGCCCGAAGCGATCAACTTCATGGTCAAGGAAGCACGGGGACTGGTCTGCCTGGCGCTCATGCCGCAGCGCTGCGAGCAGCTCGGGCTCAGCCTGATGACCGCCAAGAACGAGGCCCCGCTCGAGACCGCCTTCACCGTCTCGATCGAAGCTGCCTCCGGAGTCACCACCGGGATCTCGGCCCACGACCGGGCCCACACGGTCCAGGTGGCGATCGATCCCGACGCCGGTCCTCGCGACATCGTCGTCCCCGGCCACGTCTTCCCGCTGAAGGCCAAACAGGGTGGCGTGCTGGAGCGCACCGGCCACACCGAGGCCAGCGTCGACCTCGCCCGCCTCGCCGGTCTCACCCCGGCCGGCGTGATCTGCGAGGTGATGAACGAAGACGGCACCATGGCCCGCGTCAACGACCTCAAGTCGTACGCCGGGAAGCACTACTTGAAGATGATCACGATCGCCGACCTGATCAAGTACCGGCGCGGTAACGAGAAGCTGGTGGAGAGAGTGGTGGAGACGGCATTGCCGACCACCCACGGCGACTTCCGGGCGGTCGGTTATCGCTCGCTGGTCGATGAAAAGCACCACGTCGCGATGGTCAAGGGCGATGTGACGACCGCCGAACCGGTCCTGATCCGGGTCCACAGCGAATGCCTCACTGGCGACGTCTTCCACAGCATGCGCTGCGATTGCGGCGAACAGCTGGAAGCGGCGATGGCGATGATCGAAGAGGAGGGACGCGGAGTCCTGCTCTACCTGTCGCAGGAAGGACGCGGCATCGGGCTGCTCAACAAGCTGCGGGCATACAAGCTCCAGGACGAAGGATTCGACACGGTCGACGCCAACCTCAAGCTCGGCCTGCCAGCTGATCTGCGCGACTACGGCATCGGCGCCCAGATCCTCCGCGACCTCGGCTTGCGCGAGATCCGCATCCTGACCAACAACCCGAAGAAGATCATCGGCCTCGAAGGCCACGGGCTGAGCGTCACCGAGCAGATCAAGATCGAGGCCCCGCCGAATCCGCACAACGAGGCCTACCTCCAGACCAAGCGCGACCGCATGGGTCACGCGCTCCATCATCAGGGGCTGCCGCTCGACGACGAGATGATCCACGACGAAAAGGTCCAGGACAAAGCGGCCGAAAAGAAGAATGGCTGAAGACCGTTACGCGATCTGCGTCGGCAGCTTCTACGCCGATCTCGCCGAGAAACTGGTCAACGGCGCCAGGTCGGAATTCGCCAGGGGCGGAGTCGGGGAAGGCAGCATCGAGGTCTTCGAGGTACCGGGAGCCTTCGAACTGCCCCTGGCTGCCCATTACTGCGCGATTTCCGGCCGATTCGCGGGCGTCGCCTGCCTCGGGGCGGTGATCCGCGGCGAGACCGACCATTTCGAGTTTGTCTGTAACGAAGCGGCCCGCGGAATCCAGAACGTGCAGCTCGAAACTGGCATCCCGTGTGGGTTCGGGGTGCTCACGGTCGACAACATGGAACAGGCCCTGGCCCGGGCAGACGTCGGTGGCAAGCGTGATTCGGGGGCCAACGCGGCCCGAGCCGTTCTACGGATGAACGAGCTGAAGGGCCTACTCGGCGTCTGATCAAGGACAAGTATCCGAATTGCTCCGCTTCGCTCCGCAACACGGATCTCTAGCTCTGCTGACTCGGGGAAACTCTTGTTGCGAAGGTGAAGAACGGTCAGGGAGCTTTTCGGATACCATGCCCGGTCCTATGGCACGCTTATGTCACACCTGCGGAAAAGGGCCGGCCTTCGGCAATTCTCGCAGCCACTCGATGGTTGCGACCCGGCGGCGGTTCGATCCGAACCTCCAGAAGGTCCGGATCGTCGAAGACGGCGCCCGCAAGCGCGTCAACGTGTGTACCCGCTGCCTCAAGGCGAACAAGGTCACCAAGGCCGCCTGAGCCACCCGCTCACCGCCTTGCCTTTCCTTATAGTCGGTCCTTGTGCCTCCTGACGACTCCTTAGAACGATTCCGACGCGTCGTTGCGTCCGCTTACGGCTCCCTCGAGGCGCGCCGCCAGGAGGTCAACGACCTCAACGTCTTTCCCGTGGCCGACGGCGACACCGGCGACAACATGGCGATGACCATGAAGGCCGTCATGGAAGAGCTCGACCGGCTCGGTGAAAACGGCCAGACACTCGAGGAGATCGGTCGCGAACAGTTCGTTTCCGCCCTGGCCCGGGCTGCCCTGATGGGTGCCCGTGGCAACTCCGGCGTCATCCTCAGCCAGATCGTTCGCGGTGCCGCCGAGGAGCTGGCCTCACGGCCCGGCGAGCTGGTCGACCCGGTGCTGGTCGCCTCCGCCTTCGCCAGAGCCGCCGACGCGGCATACGAGTCGGTGCGGGATCCGGCCGAAGGCACGATGCTTACCGTCTTCCGCGAAATGGCCCATTCGATCTCTCGGCAGCTCGCGCACATCGACCCCGAGCGGCAACGACTCGACCCCGACGCCACCAGCGCCCATCAGGACGACCTGCTGGCCGATGTGATCGAGCAGGCCATCGCCGACGGGCAGAAGGCGGTCGAACGCACCCCGCAGCAACTGGACGTGCTCGCCGAGTCTGGTGTGGTCGATGCCGGCGGCTACGGTCTCGTCCTGATCCTGGCCGGAGTGCTGGCTGCGCTGCGCGGTGACGATGCCGAACTGCCGGTGATCGAGCACCAGACCGCGAGCCATGTGAGCCAGCCGCATCACGCCGACAGCCGCTTCCAGTACTGCACCAACTTCATCGTCTCCGGCTCCGGCCTGGTTTCGCGGGAGTATGTCGGTCAGCTCGAAGAGCTCGGTGATTCGGTCCTCGTCGTCGGCGACGAAGCGACGCTCAAGATCCACGTCCACACCGACGATCCCGAGTCGGCGATGGAGATCTTCTCCGAAGCCGGCGCCGTCACCAATCTCGACGTGGCCGATATGCGGATCCAGGTAGCCGAGCGCGAAGCCCGCCTGGCCGAGCATCTGACGGGGATCATCGTGGTCGGCAGCGGGCCCGGCCTCGAGGGCCTGTTCGGTGAGATGGGCGCCCAGGTGGTGCCCGGCGGTGAGACCATGAACCCGTCCACGGCCGAATTGCTGGCCGGCATCCGCGAGGTGGCAACCGACGACGTGCTGGTGCTGCCGAACTCTTCCAACGTGATCATGGCCGCCGAGCGGGCGTGCGAGCTCTCCGAGAAGAACGCGGTCGTGATCCCGACCAATACCCAGCAGGAAGGCCTGCTGGCGCTGATCGAATTCGATCCCGATGCCGACCTCAGCCGCAATCGCGACCGCCTCGGCGAGGCGCTCTCCGGGATCACCGTCGGCGGAATCGCGCCGGCCGCCCGGGACGACGCGCAGGGGCGCTTCCGGCACGGCGACGCGGTCGGCTTCATCGACGGCGAGATCGTCGCCTGGGGCGGCACCGGTTCGACCCTGGCCTCGACCATTGAATCGATGGGCGACGGCGCCGAGCTGGTCACCGTGATCAGTGGCGACGGCGCCCCGATCCCGCTGGACGAACTGGATGCGTACAGCCCGGACGGCGTCGAACTCGAACTTCATGAAGGCGGCCAGCCGAGCTGGTGGTGGCTGCTAGCGAGCCAATAACCGGGACGCAGTCTTTCGGCGGCGGCCCGGTGCCCTCGCCGGCGGAGCTCCTGCGGGCTCCGGTCCGCTGGCCGCGGCCCGGACGGCTCGACCGGCCACTCTCGGTCCTTGAAGGAGTCGGGCCGGTGCTCGAGGAAAAAGCGCGGGCGATCGGCGTCGAGACGATCTTCGACCTGCTCTGGCGGGTGCCGCGGGCATATGGCGACGCGCCTGAGCGGGTGCTGCTCGGCGATCTCGAACCAGGGGTCTCGGCGACGGTCCTGGTCGTGGTCAATTCGATCCGCCGGATCCGGGTGCGCCGTCGCGGCCTGAGCGTGGTCGAGGCGAAAATCGCCGATTCGTCCGGCGAACGGAAGGCGGTCTGGTTCAACCAGCCGTGGATCGAGAATCAGGTCAAGGGCGGTGCTGCCTATGTGATGGAAGGGCGCCTCGACAAGAAGGGCTTCGTCGTTTCGGCGCAGGAGCCGACTGACGCCGGCGCCGACGAGGTGCCGGTCGCCGAAGGACCGGCCCGGTGGCAGGACGCCGGCGCGACCGGGCCGCCCGGGCTCAAAGAGGGCGGCATCCGTGGCCGGCATCCGGGGTCGCAAGAGCTTCGTCCGGCGCGGTGGCGCGGCTGGGCATGGCAGGCCTGCCGCCTGGCCGGCGACCTGGTTGAACCGCTGCCTTCGTCGATCCTGGAGGAGCGCGGTCTGGCGGGCGCCGTCAGTGCGATCCGGGAAGCCCATTTCCCGCAGTCCGAGGAGTCGTCCGTTCTGGCGATGGCCCGACTGGCCTACGAGGAGCTCTTCCTCCACCAGGCGGTGCTGCGGCGCGGAAGGATCGCGGGCCGGAGCGGCGGACCCCCGGCGATCCCGCTTGAAGGCGGCGAGGCAACTTCGAAGGAATGGATCAAGGGATTGCCATTCGAGCTGACCGGCGACCAGCGGGCGGCGGTGTCGGCGATCTCCGGCGAATTGAAAGCGACCGTGCCAATGCGGCGGCTGCTGATGGGCGAGGTCGGGTCCGGCAAGACAGTGGTAGCGCTCGAGGCGATGCTGCACGCGGCCGGTAGCGGGGCACAGTCGGCGCTGATGGCCCCGACCGAAGTCCTGGCTGACCAGCATGCGGCAACCGTCTCCCGGTTGCTGAGCGGCTCCGGAGTCACTTTCGCGCTGCTGACCGGTTCGACCCCGCCGGAAGCGCGGACCCGGCTGCTGGAGGCGCTGGCCGCGCAGAATCTGGATATCTTGATCGGCACCCATGCCCTGCTCGAGGACCCCGTCGTCTTCAGCCGGCTCGCCCTCTGCGTGATCGACGAAGAGCACCGGTTCGGAGTCCGCCAGCGCGGCCGGCTCGATCGCAAGGCCCCGGCGGGGCATGGCGCCCACATACTCCACATGACCGCGACCCCGATCCCGAGAACGCTCTCGCTCACCGCCTACGGTGATCTCGACGTGACCGAACTCAGGCAGCTGCCGGCGGGCCGCCTGCCGATCAGCACCCGGGTTCTGAATGAAGCAAGCCGGGCGGAGGCGTTCGAGCACCTGCGCGGCGAAGTCCGAGGTGGCCGGCAGGCCTTCGTCGTCTGTCCCCTGATCGAAAAGTCGGAAGCGCTGCAGGCACGGGCCGCGATCGAAGAAGCAGAACGGCTGAGGGAAACCGAGCTGAGCGAATTCGAGGTCGGCCTGATCCACGGCCAGATGAACTCGCAGCAGAAGGCCCTGGCTATGTTGGCATTCGAGGATGGCCGCACCGACGTCCTGGTTTCGACCACCGTGATCGAGGTCGGCATCGACGTCCCGAACGCCACCGTGATGATCGTCGAGGGGGCCGAGCGGTTCGGCCTGTCCCAGCTCCATCAGCTTCGCGGCCGGGTCGGGCGTGGCCGGCACGCCGGGGCCTGTTTCCTGATCGCGGGCAGCTCGGGCGCCTCGTCCGCCCGGCGCCTGGCCGCCCTCGCCAAGGAGTCCGACGGATTCCGGCTGGCGGAGATCGACCTGGAGATGCGCGGTGAAGGCGAGATCACCGGGGTGCGCCAGCACGGGTTACCGCGGTTCGCCGTGGCCCGACTGCCCCGGGACGAGGAATTGCTCGAGGCGGCACGGTCCGACCTCGACCGGCTGGCCGAAGACAGTGGTGGGCTGGACGGACCGGAGCTCGGGCCGATGCTCGAGCTCGCCGGCCGCCGCTTCGGCCCGGAGGGGATCCGCCGGTGAGGGTGATCAGCGGCAGACTCGGTGGCCGGCAGCTGCTCGCGCCCAAGGGTTGGAGCGTTCGCCCGACCTCGGAGCGGGTCCGTGAAGCACTGTTCTCGGCACTCGGCGACGTCACCGGATACCGGGTCGCCGACCTCTACTGCGGCACCGGCGCGCTCGGCATCGAAGCGCTCTCGCGCGGCGCCACCTCGGCGGTCTTCGTCGACAGCGACACCCGGCCGGTGATGGGCAACGTGCACAACCTCGGACTGGTCGAAGAATCCGAACTGGTCCGGGGCGGGGCCGGCGACTGGCTCGCCTCGGTCGCCGGCAGGCAGCTCTTCGACCTGATCCTGATCGATCCGCCGTACCGCGTGACCGAGGAGATCGGGGAAGCGCTGAACCGGGACCTGCCCGGTCTCCTGACGCCCGGGGGCAGGGTGGTGGTCGAGTCTGCGGCCAAGCAGCCGCTGGTACTTCCTTCCCTCGAGGCGGTGCGGGAGCGCCGATACGGGCGGACCCTGATTACATTCTTCGAAGTTCCCTCCTACGAGAAACGATCATGAGCGCAAATCAACTTCGAACAGCGATCTGCCCCGGCAGCTACGACCCGGTCACCAACGGCCACCTCGACATCATCGGGCGGGTGTCCCGTACCTTCGACCGCGTCGTGGTCGGCGTGGTCAAGAAGCCGATGCGCAAGGACAAGACCCTGTTCACGGCCGAGGAACGGCAGGCCTTCATCCAGGACGCGACCGCGGACCTGCCGAACGTTGAAGTCAAGATCTTTTCCAACCTCGTGGTCGAGTTCGCCCGGGAGGTCGAGGCGTCAGCGATCGTCAAAGGGCTGCGGGCGATCTCCGACTTCGAGTACGAGTTCGAGATGGCGCAGCTCAACCACAAGCTTGATCCCGGGGTCGAGAGCATCTACGTCTTTGCCCGTTCCAACTACAGCTTCCTGTCCTCGACGGGCGTCAAGGAGATGGCCATTTTCAACGCCGATATTTCAGACCTGGTGCCGGGGCCGGTCGCAACCGCTCTGGCGGATAGACTCGGTCGTAGATAGTGTCAATGACGCACAAAGTAGGAGTGGGCGATTCCATGCAGAATGTACTGGAAATGATCACTTTCACCCCCGATTCCACGGAGACACATAGGGTTCCCTGACGCATGGATGTCCTCGTTCTCATAGACAAGCTTGATGATCTCGTCCACAACGCGAGACCGGTCCCTCTTACCGACCAGGTCCGCGTTGATCGCGAGGAGATCTACGACCTCCTGGACCAGATGAGGGCGACGATCCCTGAAGAGATCAAGCAGGCCCGCTGGATCGTAAAGGAGCGTCAGGAGATGCTCGAAGAGGCCAAGCGCGAGTCCGAACGGGTGATCCGTGAGGCCCGTGAGCAGCAGGCCCGCCTCGTCTCCGACGAAGATGTCACCAAGCAGGCCGAACGCGCCGCCGACGAGATCGTTGAAGACGCCCGGGCCCGCGAGCGGGAGATCCGTCTGGGGGCCGAGGACTACGCCGACGAGATCCTCAACACACTTGAAGTGAACCTCCAGAAGTTCACCGCGGCAGTACAGCGCGGACGCGATCGCCTCGCCGGTCGCGACGAAGAACCCCTCGGCGACATCGAAGAGTAGACGCGCCGACTCGCAGCGGATTGTTGCTTCGAAAGGGCGCCCAGCGGGCGCCCTTTCTCATTAAGTCCCGTACCTCAGGCCGAAGTGACCTGGATCAAGGCCTTCTTGCGGCCCTTATCCGGGTCACTTCTCGGTGGCCCGCCCTATAGCTGCCTGAGCTTCGACCACCTTGGATCCAAGTGCTGTCCGTGGTCGTGGTCTTCTGGATCGGCGTCGTTCAGGTTCTCGCCGCAGTAGGGGCAGAGTCCCTTGCAGTCCTCGCGGCAGACGATCTGGTTTGGCAGGCTCAGGATCAGGGCGTCGTGGGTCCAGGCTTCGAGGTCCAGGATGCGGTTTTCGACGTACGGGCTCAGCAGTTCGGCCGCGGTCATCTCGTCTTCGTCGTCCTGTTCGAGGCCGGCCTTGCGGGCCGGAACCGGGTCCGGCGGCTGATCGACTTCGCGAACGTCCACCCTGACTCGGGCGACGGCCGGATCGAGACAGCGAACGCAGGGTCCTTCGAGTCCGACCTGGAAGCGCAGCCTCAGCGCGTAGCCGGCGCTGGTCCTCGAGACGTCGAGTACGAACGGGACTTCGGGCGGGACCGGCAGATAGGTCTGGCCGCCGAGTTCGACGTCGGCCGGCGAGACGACGCCTTCGACCCGCTTCGCGTCTCCGTAGGTGAGGCTGAGGGTGTCGAGATCAACTTTTTCGATCAGCATGTGAGTACCGCGCTCCTTGCTCCTGCCTGGCAGACGAATACGATGTCGATCTGATCTCCAGAGTACCGACATGACCCCGCCGGACCAAAGAGCTGCCGAGTATCTCGAGTCGGTGCGCACCCAGGTGCCGCTCTACGACGAGCTGCAGGACGCCGCGATCGCCGCGATCCCATTCGAGCCGGAGTCCGTGCTCGAGCTCGGCATCGGTACCGGGCAGACCAGCGCCCGCCTCCTGAACCGGTTCCCGAACGCGCAGATCACGGGCCTCGACTCCGATCCGGAGATGGTCTTCCGGGCCCGCGAGCAGATCACCGACGTCAGCCTCGCCCGCATGGAGGATCCGCTGCCGGATGGCCCCTGGGACCTGGTCATCTCCGTACTTTCGATCCACCGTCTCGACGACGAGCAGAAGCAGACCCTATTCCGCCGGGCCAAGCAGAACGCGAAGGCCCTGGTGATCGGCGACTTCGTCGCCCTCCCTACCGGAGAAGGCAAGACGTCAGTCCCGGGAACGGCTTACCCGGATTCAGCCGAAGACCTCGCCGGATGGTGCGAAGGCGAAATCGCCTGGGCAGAAGACGACCTCGTCGTTATCACTGCGGACTACCGCTGAGTATCGGTCTACCGCGAGGGCGGGCAAAACTCAATTAAGAGAACAAGCCTCGAGTTTTTGCCCTCTCTCCGCCATCACAGTTCTGAATAAGGCAGGGATGTTCCCTCGCGGGAAATCCCTGTTTAAAGAAGTGGATTCCCTACTCGTGAGCGGTACATGGTCGGGCCTACGAGTCTCGGCTTTGTCCTATACACTGCCCGATTCCTATGGCCGTACCTAAGAAACGCACTTCAAGAACCAGGCGTGACAAGCGCCGTGCTACCCACAAAGCCGCCAAGGCTCGGGTTAACCACTGCGTCAAGTGCCACTCGCCGCGGCTTCCTCACCGGATCTGCCCCAGTTGTGGGGACTACGGTGGACGCGAAGTGATTGCCCAGCGGACCCCCGCCGTCGGCGGAGCCGCTCCTACAGGCGAATAATTGCCCGGCGGGACCACGGTCGCGCTTGATGGTTTCGGAGTCGAGAGCGGATTCGACGTGCTCGAAGCAGGTGTACGCGCCGCCGCCGCCGACGGACTGAAGATTCGCGTCTTCGGCCCACGGCTGCAGATCGACCTTGACGACTGCGAAGGCGCCGAGGTGATCGACACCGAGGATGTGATCCTCAACGACGAGGATCCGGTGCCGGCCGTGCGCAGCCGCCCGGACGCCTCGATCGTGCGAGCGGTCGCCGATGTGAAGGTTGGCAACTCGGACGCGGTGGTCAGCCTCGGCTCGACCGGCGCCGCCATGGCAGCCACCACTTTCGGACTGAAGCGCTCCCGCGGGGTCAAGCGGCCGGCGCTCGCCGGCCAGGTGCCGCTGCCCGGCAAGACGGTGCTTTTTCTCGACATCGGCGCCAACCTCGACGTCCGGGCCCAGCACCTGGTCCAGTTCGCCTACCTGGGTGCCGCTTTCTCGAAGTCGGTCCTTGGAGTCGAATCGCCAACGGTTGGCCTGTTGTCGGTCGGAGAGGAAGCGGGCAAGGGCAAGGACGAGGTGGTCGAGGCCAACGCGGCCCTCACCGGATCAACCGAGATCGACTTCATCGGCAACGTCGAAGGCCGTGACGTCCCGGGCGGTGGGGCCGACGTAATCGTCACCGACGGTTTCACCGGCAACGTCGTGCTCAAGGCGATGGAGGGCGTGGTCAAGCTGATGAGCTCGTCGATCTCCGACGCCGCTCGCAAAAATCCCCTTTCCGCGGTGGGAGGCCTGATGCTGAAGCCGGCCCTCAGGGGCCTCCGCGAAGACCTGCACCCGGACACCACCGGTGGTGCGATCCTCCTCGGGTTGCGCAAGGTGGCGGTGGTCGGGCATGGCAGTTCCGGCGCCGACGGTGTGGCCAACGCGATCCGACTCGCGGCCAGGGCGGCGTCAGTCGACGCTCCCGGCCTGACCGAAGAGATGCTCCACCGGGTCGGCGCCAACCGCGGTGCGGTCGATTCCGGCACTGATGCGTGATAAAAGCCCTGCGATGAGTTTCAGCGGCAATCGCGACGAAGTGATGGACCTGGTCCGCGAGCACCTGGTCAACGAACTGGAGCTCAAGCCGGAGCAGATCACCGAGAGCGCCCGGTTCAAAGAGGACTTCGATGCGGATTCGCTCGATCTCTATGAACTCGTGATGGAGCTCGAAGACCAGTACGGCATCTCGGTCTCCGAGCAGGAGGCAGGCCAGATCAGCACCGTGAGGGATGCCGTTGACTTTGTCATGGCTAAAGCGGGCTCGTGACCCCAAGGGGTCCCGCGGTCCTTCCGGTAAATCACTCAGCGCCCTGATTGCGGAACTCCCGGAGGAAGACCGGCTGGCGGCACTCACCCATTCTTCGTGGGCCGAGGACCGGGTCGGCTCCTATGAGCGGCTGGCCCTGCTGGGCGACAGCGTTCTGGGACTGGCGATTGCCGCCGACCTCTACAAGCGGCTGCCCGACCTCGATGCCGGGGAGCTGACCAAGATCCTCAACCAGGCCGTCAGTGGCACCTCCTGCGCCGCGGTCGGCCGGGCGATCGGCATACCGGAGATGCTGCTCGAGGCCGATCCGGCCGCCGCCGACGGCAAGCAGACCCCGGCCAGGCTGCTGCTCGAAGGCGAAAGGCCCCTTCCCGAGATCACCGAGGCGATGATCGGCAGCTGCTTCCTCGCTTTCGGCTACGACCGGACCTCGACGGCCGTGGTCGAAGCGTTCAGCGACCGGGTCGAGGTCGTGAAGACCACCCGCACCGATTTCAAGTCGGCCCTCCAGGAGTCCGTCGCGCGGGACGGCGCGACCGTCGAGTATGTCGTCATCGGCTCCTCCGGACCGGCCCATCAGCGGACCTACGAAGTCGGGGTGAAACTGGGGGGCGAGGAGATCGGCCGCGGCTCCGGGCGCAGCAAGAAGGCCGCCGGACAGGCCGCCGCGGCCGCCGGTCTCGAGGCACTTGATCAACCGGTCGGTGATTGATCCCGCAAATTGCGGAAATGCGCGCTTGGGCGTCCGATCCGGGGGTCAGATTTAAGGGCACATGTACCTGCGCTCCGTGACCATGAAGGGCTTCAAGTCCTTCCCCGAGAAGACTGAACTCAAGTTCGCCCCAGGGGTGAGCGTCGTCGTCGGCCCGAATGGGTCCGGCAAGTCGAACATCACCGACGCGGTGCTCTGGGCCCTCGGCGAGCAGAGTCCCGGCGCGATCCGCGGCACCTCGATGCAGGACGTGATCTCGGTTGGCGGCAAGGACGTGGGCGCGCGGTCAGCGGCCGAAGTCGAGGTCGTGATCGACAACTCCGAGGGCAAGATCGACTCGGACCTCACCGAGATCGCGATCACCCGCCGGCTCGACCGCAACGGTGAGGGCGAGTACCGCCTGAACGGTGCCCGCTGCCGTCTGGTCGACATCGTCGAGATCCTGTCCGACGCGAACCTCGGCAAGGAGATGCATTCGGTCATCAGCCAGGGCAAGGTCGATTCGATTGTCCATTCCAAGCCGCGCGAGCGCCGTCAGCTGATCGAGGAGGCCGCCGGCCTCGGCAAGTTCCGCAAGCGCCGCCGCCGCTCCGAGCTCAAGCTGAACGCGACCCGCGACAACCTCGACCGGGCCCTTGATGTCGAGCGCGAGGCGCGACGGGCGCTTCGTCCGCTGAAGCAGCAGGCGAATTCGGCCGAGATCGGGGCGCGCATCGAGCGCGAGGAACTCGGGCTGCGGGCGAAGCTGGTCGCGGAAGAGCTGCGTTTCGGTGAGGACCGGCTTGAAGCGGCCCGGAAGTCGGCGGCCAAGGCCCGTGCGGTCCGCGACGGGCTGGAGAAAGAACTTTCAGCGGTGTCGCTCCGCCGGCGGGCCGCCGAAGAACGTTTTGCCGAGCGCGACCGTGAGCGCACCGAGGTCTGGGGCATCCTCAACTCACTGCGCTCCGGCCAGGAGAAGATCGCGATCGGCACCTCGGCGATCATCGAGCGCGGCCGCGGCCTCGAAGGGCGGCTGGAGACCCTGCGGCTGGAACTCGCGCCACTCACGCTCGACCTCGGTTCCAGCGGCAGCGCCACGGAACGGGCCAAGCGCCTGGTCGAAGAGCTCTCGGAAGTCGACGCCGGACTCGGCATGGCCGCTGAAGGCCTGCGCAAGGCCCGCTCGGAAGGACCCGAGGCCGACCGCCTCGAGGCACTCTTCGACGTGCACGCCGGCGCCGAGCGAGCCACCACACATGCCCGCCGGGCCGAAGGCCTGCTCGGCGAGCGCCACCGCGAGCGACTGGCGGAGCGCATGGAGTCGGTCGAGGCGCTGATTGCACTGATCGAGGATCTGAAGGCCGCCGCGGAAGCAGTCGGGCGGTCGGTGCGCAACCGGGTCGCGAGGGCCGAGCGCACAGTGATCGGGGACCAGGGCGACGCTGACGAGATCGCGGCCGAGCTGAAGCGCTGCTCCGACCAGGAGATCGAGATCCAGGGCAAGCTGCGCAGCCGCGCCGAGCTGGTGACCCAGGCCGAAGTCGAAGCCGCACACTTGACCGACCGCCGGACCGAGGCCGCCGGAGAGCTGGCTCGCATCGCCGAGAAGCTGGGCGAGGAGGTCGCCGAAGCCGAAGAATCGCTGGGTGACGACGAGCGCTCGCGAATAGACCACCGCCTGACCAATCTGCGCCTGCGCCGTGAGCGGCTCGGCCCGGTCAACCCGCTGGCCCAGCGTGAATACGAAGAGGCGCTCGAGTACGTCGAGCAGCTGGTCGCCCAGCGCGAGGACACCGAGCGCGGCATGCGTGAACTCGAAGGTGTGATCCGGGACATCGACGCCGAGATCAAGCGCTCCTTCGACGAGACCTTCACCGCGACCGCCGAGAACTTCGAAGAGATGATCGGGCAGCTGTTCCCGGGTGGCCGCGGCCACCTGCGCTCGGTCGACCTGCGTGCCGCGCCCGAGCCGAAGGCTGACGCCGAAGCGGAAGCCGAGGAAGGGGCCGAAGCGACTGAAGAAGTCGAAAATGAATCGGCAGATTTCGGCGTCGAGCTGGAAGTGACACCGGAAGGCAAGCGCATGCGCCAGATGAGCCTGCTTTCCGGCGGCGAGAAGGCGATGACCGCGCTGGCCTTCGTCTTCGCCGTCTTCCTGGCCCGGCCCTGCCCCTTCTACATCCTCGACGAGGTCGAAGCCGCGCTGGATGACACCAACATCAGCCGGTTCCTCGAGCTGATCCGCCAGTTCTCCGACCGCACCCAGTTCGTGATCATCACCCACCAGAAGCTGACCATGGACGCCGCCGACGTGCTTTACGGCGTCAGCATGGGCGGTGACGGCGTGACCAAGGTGATTTCCCGCCGGCTGCCCCGTGATGCCGGCACCTTCGAGGGCGCCGCCCTCGAAGAAGTGGCCTAGAGACCCCGGCCGCCGGATTCCGGCAAGATCCTCGACTCAGTGCCGACCACCTGGAACGACATTCTCGATTTTGGCGACCGCGAGGTGAGCTTCACCCCGGCGGAGCCGGCCGGGGACGATGACGCGCCGAAGCCCCGCGGCGCTTTCAGCCGGCTGCGAGAGAGCCTCGCCAAGAGCCGCAAGGCCCTTTCCGAAGAAATCACCTCGAGCCTCTTCGACCGCATCGACGAAGAGACCTGGGAGCGGCTCGAAGAAGCGCTGATCCTGGCCGACGCCGGCGCGACCACCACCGCCCAGGTCGTCGAACGCCTCGAGCACGAGGTCGATTCCGGCGCGGTGCCGCCGGACGGTGAGGCGATCAAGGCCCGCCTCGTGGAGATCCTGGCCGAGATCGCCTCGACCAACCGGTCGAAGATCGACCTCAGCAGCGATCCCGCCGTGCTGCTGATGACCGGGGTCAACGGCACCGGCAAGACGACCAGTATCGGCAAGATCGCCTGGCACCTGAAGAACGAATTCGGGTTGTCGGTGCTGCTGGGTGCCGCCGACACCTATCGCGCCGCCGCCGCCGAGCAGCTGACCACCTGGGCCGAGCGCGCCGGCGCCGACATCATCCGGTCGAACGAAGGCGCCGATCCCGGCTCCGTCGCCTTTGACGCGGTGACTGCAGCCAAGGCTCGCGGGGTGGACGTGCTGATCATCGACACCGCCGGGCGCCTCCACACACAGAGCAACCTGATGGACGAGCTCGGCAAGGTGCGTCGGGTCATCGAAAAGCAGATGCCGGGCGCCCCGCACGAAACCCTGATCTCGATCGACGCGACCACCGGCCAGAACGGACTTCGGCAGGCCAAGGCCTTCGCCGACGCGACCGACCTCGACGGAGTTGTCCTGACCAAGCTCGACGGAACCGCAAAAGGCGGAATCACCCTGGCGATCGCCGCCGAGCTCGGCATCCCGGTCAAGCTGATCGGCGTAGGCGAGAAGCTGGAAGACCTGCGGCCGTTCGATCCAACAGACTTCGCCAAGGCTCTCCTCTCAGAGGACTGAAAAAATACCGTGGCCCAACCACGTACCGCTCACGGGTAGGCAATCCAAGTCGTTAAACAGGGTTTTCCCGGAGGGAACAACCCTGCCTTATGCAGAACTCAGCGAGACTGAGAGAGGGCAAAAACACGAGGCTTGTTCTCCTTGTTCGTTTTTTGCCCGCCATCACGGTAGACCGATACCCGAGCCCGCCAGCGCGGTAGTCTGACCATCAATGTTTGACCAGCTCTCCGACAGGCTTCAGGCCACACTTTCCACCGTCAGCTCGCGCGGCAAGCTGACCGAGGACGACGTCGATCGCGCGATGCGCGAGATCCGGCTCGCCCTGCTCGAAGCCGACGTCAACTTCAAGGTCGTCAAGTCCTTTACCGCCAAGGTCAAGGAGCGTTGCCTCGGCGCTGATGTGCTCGGCAGCCTGAATCCCGGCCAGCAGGTCGTGAAGATCGTCAACGAAGAGCTGACCCAGCTGATGGGCGGCGCCGGCCGTGACCTCGTCTTCTCGAACAAGGGCACGACGGTGATCATGATGGCCGGGCTCCAGGGATCGGGCAAGACGACCGCCTGCGCGAAGCTCGCCAAGCTGCTGGCCAAGGAAGGCAAGCGTGTCGCGATCGCGGCCTGCGACGTCTACCGGCCGGCCGCGATCCAGCAGCTGGAGACCGTCGGCAAACGCGCCGGCGCGGTGGTCTACCAGCAGGGCACCGACGTCGATCCGGTCGAGATCGCCGGCTGGGCGCTGGAAAAGGCGACGGACGAGAACCGCGACGTCCTGATCATCGACACCGCCGGACGGCTGCACATCGACAGCGAGCTGATGGACGAGCTCGTGCGCATCCGCAAGCAGGTCAAGCCTCACAACGTGCTGCTGGTGGTCGACGCGATGACCGGCCAGGATGCGGTGGAGGTAGCGCAATCGTTTTCCGAGTCGGCCGAGTTCGACGGCGTGATCATCTCCAAGCTCGACGGCGACGCTCGCGGCGGCGCGGCGCTCTCGGTCAAGGCGGTCACCGGCAAGCCGATCATCTTCGCTTCCACCGGCGAGAAGCTCGAGGACTTCGACCGGTTCCACCCGGACCGCATGTCGAGTCGCATCCTCGGCATGGGCGACGTGCTGAGCCTGATCGAAAAGGCCGAGGAGCAGGTCACCGAGGAGGATGCTGAAGAGCTTCAGAAGAAGATGGCGAGCGAGACTTTCACGCTCGAGGACTTCCTCAAGCAGATGCGCCAGGTGAGGAAGATGGGTCCGATCGGCAACCTGCTCGGCATGATGCCCGGGATGGGGGCGATGAAAGGCCTCAAGGACGTCGATGTCGACGACGGCGAGCTCGACCGGGTCGAGGCGATCATCCTCTCGATGACCCCGTACGAACGCGCCTATCCGGAAATCATCAAAGGATCGCGCCGCCGTCGCATCGCCGAAGGCTCCGGAACGAAGATCCAGCAGGTCAACAACATGGTCAAGCAGTTTGGCCAGATGAGGGGCCTGATGAAGCAGATGGCCAACGGAAAGATGCCCGATCCGCAGCAACTGGCGAGAATGCAGGGTGGTAAAGCGGCCAAGGCTCCCCGCCCCAAGATCCGTCGCCGCTGAGAACCTGTACGATTCCGCGTCCAATGGCCGTCCGTATAAGACTTAGAAGAGTTGGTTCCAAGAAGAACCCGATCTGGCGAATCGTCGTCGCCGACAAGCGCTCGCCGCGTGATGGCCGCACGATCGAAACGATCGGGCAGTACAACGCCCAGACCGAGCCTTCCACCATCGTCCTCGACGAAGAGCGCGCGAATTACTGGCTGGAAAAGGGCGCCCAGCCCTCCGAGCGGGTCGCCGGCCTGCTGCGGATCAAGGGCATCAAGGCCAACGGCAGCTGATCGCAATGCAGGAGATGCTCCTATTCCTCACCCGTTCGCTGGTCGAGGATCCGGATGCGGTGCAGGTCGAGGAGCTGGAGGAAGACGGTGACCTCATTTACGAGATCGCGGTCGGCCAGGATGACCTCGGCCGGGTGATCGGCAAGGGCGGCCGCGTGGCCAACGCGATCCGCACCGTGGCCAAGGCCGCCGCTGTCAAGGAAAAGCGTCGCGTGCTCGTCGACATCCTCGACTGAGTGAACCTCGACATCTTCACCCTCTTTCCCGAGGCCTTCGACTGGTTCCGCGAGCAGCGACCGGTTCGCAAGGCGATCGAGAGCGGCGCTTCCTTCAACACCCGCGACTATCGCGAGTGGACCCCTCTGAAGGGCGGCCGCGTGGATGACTCCCCGTACGGCGGCGGTGCCGGAATGGTCCTGAGGGTCGATGTGGTCGACGCGGCCCTGACCGGGGTCTACGGCGAAACTGATCGGCCGAGGACGGTCGTACTGACCCCGGCCGGGCGCACCCTGGACGAGGCGCTGGTCACCGAGCTGGCAGCCGAACCGGCCCTGGCCCTGCTTTCGGGACGCTACGAGGGATTCGACCACCGGGTCCACGAGCATCTCGCCGACGACGAGGTCTCGATCGGCAAGTATGTTCTGGCCGGCGGGGAACTGCCGGCAATGGTCGTCGCCGACACGATCATCAGGCGCCTGCCGGGCGCCCTGGGCGACGCCGAGAGCGCGATCGAGGAGTCGTTCAGCGACGCCCTCGACGGACTGCCGGAGTATCCGCACTACACCCGCCCGCCGGAATACCGGGGCTGGAAGATTCCGGAGATCCTGATTTCCGGGGATCACGCCAAAGTCCGGGAATGGCGCCTGGAGCAGAGCATCAGGCGCGGCGAGACACGGGAAGGCCGTTGACAGAGACGAATCGGTAGCATTGCCGCTTCGCGGGCCAATCGGCCCGTCTTTTTGAGCCATGAGCACAGTAATCCAAGACATCGAAAGCAGTCAGCTGAGGAAAGGACTCCCGTCCTTTGCCCCGGGAGACCGCGTCCGCGTGCATTTCCTCGTGATCGAGGGCAATCGCAAGCGCCCCCAGGTCTTCGAGGGCGTCGTCATCAAGCGGCAGGGCTCCGGCGTGCGTGAGACGTTTACCGTCCGCAAGCAGTCCTTCGGTGTCGGTGTCGAAAGAACTTTCCCGCTCCATTCGCCCAAGATCGAGAAGCTCGAAGTCGCTTCCCGCGGCCGTGTGCGCCGGGCGAAGCTTTACTACCTGCGAGGCCGGGTCGGCAAGGCCGCCCGCGTCGCCGAGCGCCGCTGGGGCATCGATGAAGACATGGTCAGCAGCACGGAAGAAGGAGCAGTGGACGCTTCCGGCGAGGTACTCGAGCCGATCGCCGAGGATCCCAATGCCGGGACTGCCGATACTGCCGGAGTGACCGAGAAGAAGGCGAAGCCCGAAAAGGCGGAGAAGCCCGCCGATCAGAGTGAAAAGAATGAATCAAGCGAGGCCGCCGAGGAGACTCCGGAGGCTGAAGCCCCCGTAGAGACTCCCGCCGAAGAGGCCACCGCGGAAGAAACCCCGGAAGCTGAAGCAGCACCTGAAGCAGAAGCGCCCGCCGAAGACGGCGAGCAAAGCGAGAAGGAAGAGACCTGAGCCCGAAGATCCCCAAGCCGAAGACGGCCGGGGGAAGCTTCGTGGAACTTGTGGTCATCGTTGTCATGGCCCTCGGGCTGGCGCTGCTGATCCAGGCCTTCCTGATCAAGCCGTACCAGATCCCCTCGGGATCGATGGAGCCGACGCTCGACATCGGCCAGCGGGTCCTGGTCAACCGGTTCGTCTATCACTTCACCGATCCCAAGCCGGGTGACGTGGTCGTCTTCCACCCGCCGGCCGGGGTAGGTACCGGTCAAGAGTGTGGCGTGCCCAAGGTCGAGGGTCAGCCCTGCGCCGAGGCTACCCCGGAAGAGGCCGATGACACCTTCATCAAGCGAATTGTCGCCGGACCGGGGGATACCCTTTCAGTAAAGGGCGGTCTGCCCGTGGTCAACGGTGTCGTGCAGCAGCCGGATGGTTTCGAGATCCAGCCTTGTGGCGCCGCCGGCCAGGACTGTGACTTGCCGAAAGAGATCACGATTCCGGAAGGCCATTTCTTCATGATGGGCGACAACCGCGGACAGAGCGACGACAGCCGTTTCTGGGGACCGCTTCCCGAAGAGTGGCTGATCGGCAAGGCGTTCGGCACGTACTG
>JAENWT010000027.1 GCA_016650125.1 Thermoleophilia bacterium | reverse complement strand
CGGCTTCGCGCTCCGCCGCCTGCCGGGCTTCCTTGGCCAGGCGCTCGGCGGTCTCTTCAAGATTCCTGGTGCGGGTGGCGAGGCGTTCCTCGCCTTCGGCGGCGACCTTGCTCAGTGCCTCCTCGCGGGTGGCGCGCTCTTCTTTCAGCGTGCCTTCGACCCGCTTGAGCTCGGCTTCGACCTTGGCCTGCGAGTCGCGCTGCTCGGCCTCTCGGCTGGTGAAACCGTCGAGCGCTTCTTCCGCCTCCTGGCGGGCCGTCTGCGACGCCTCGATTTTCTCGCGCGCTTCGGCACTCAGCTTGCGCAGGGTCTCACGGGCCTTGGCCTTGATCTCTTCACGCGCTTCGGCCGTTTCCCGCGCGGCGGCGGTCTTGGCCGCTTCGACGCGCTGATCGGCGGTGGCCGCCTCAGCCTTGGCCTTGGTGGCTTCGGTCTCGTAGTTCCGGGCCTGGCTGACCGCGTCGCGCGCGATCGCCAGAGCTTTGAGCTCCGATTCGCGGGCGGCCAATTCGGCTTCCCGGGCCTTTGCTTCGCTGGCGTTTAGCTCCTTCGCAAAGGACTCGATCCGGGCGTTCATCTTCGACGATGCTTCGCCGACCTGGCGGAGCTCGGCCGGCAGACCGTTCGTCGCGCTCGTCTCGTCCTTTGACGGGGCTGGAGTTGAGTCACTCATCGTCAGTCCAAACTTACTACTAGAGAGCGTTTGAGGATCTTTCCGGTCGCGTTTCTCGGCAGTTCATCCATGAAAATGATCTCCTTGGGGGCCTTGAATGAAGCGAGGTTCGATTTGACGTAAGCCTTGAGATCCGACTCGGTCAGATCCCCGGAACCCCGAACGACCACGAATGCCTTCAGCGACTGCCCGAACTTTTCGTCCGGCACGCCGATCACCGCGACCTCGACGATGTGCTCGTGCCCGGCCAGCAGCTCCTCAACCTCGCCCGGGAAGATGTTCTCTCCTCCGGAAACGATCATCTCGTCGTCACGGCCGTCGATGAACAGCAGCCCGCGGTCGTCGATGTGGCCAACGTCGCCACTCGAGATGTAGTCGCCGAGGTTTTCCTTGCCGCCACCACCGGTGTATCCCTCGAAAGTCATGCCGTTGTTGACGAAGATCCGGCCGACTTCACCCTCGGGCACGTCAACGCCGTGCTCGTCGACCAGCCGGATCAAAGTGCCGCGGGGCTGGCGGCCGGCTGTGGCAGGGTCGATCCGCAGGTCGGCCGGCGTGGCGATCGACGCGAAGGCGACCTCGGTCGATCCGTAAAGGTTGTAGATGTTGTCGCCGTAGCGGTCCATCCACTCGGTCGCGAGCCCCCCGGGCAGGGCCGATCCCGAAAGCGTGACGATGCCGAGGTTTTCGGCCTTGAATCCGTCCAGAGTTGACTTCGGAAGTTCGAGGATCATCTGGAGCATCACCGGGACCACGACCAGAACTTCTGCGTCGTGCTCGTCGACCCGTTTCATCGCGGTCTCGGGGTCGAAGCGCCGGTCGAGGACCACGGTTGCACCAAGGGTCAGCGCAAAGATCGAATTGATGAAGCCCCAGGAGTGAAAGAGCGGTGCGGCAATGACCATCTTCTCGCCCGTGCGATGAGGAATCTTGCCGAGCAGTCCAGCTATACCGGACAGGCCCTTCGGTGAACTGCGCTGGGCCCCCTTGGGGGTGCCGGTCGTGCCGGAGGTGAGGACGATGAACTTCGACTCCACGCTCGGTACAGGCAGGTCGCCACTGTCGGCCGAGTTGATCAGCCCCTCGAGGCTTTCATCGCCGGTGTCGCCGCCGCCCCAGGCGATCACGCGGGTCACGTCGTCCGGCACATCGACCAGAAGGTCCTCGAACTCCTCGTCGTAGACCAGGATCTTCGGGCCCTCACGGTCCACGACTTCAGCCAGTTGCGGACCGGAGAACATCGTGTTGAGAAAGAGCGCGGTCGCGCCGAGCTTGCCGGCGGCCAGCATGGTCTCGATGAAGCCGCGGTGGTTGCGGCACATGATGCCGATGCCGTCGCTCTCTCCCAGCCCGAGCCGGGCCAGGGCGCGCGCCAGCTGGGTGGAACGCTCGTGCACTTCACTGAAGGTGAGCGAACCGGCCTCGTCGATCAGAAAGGTCTCGTCGGGATGCTTGATCGCGGCAACCTTGATCGCGGTCCCGGGAGTGGTGCCACCGCGGACCAGCGCCGAGACCACCCGGGCGGTGCGATCGGGGCGCATCGGGGCGAGGATGCCGGTCTCGACCAGCACCTTCATCTGGTAACCCAGATCGGTGACTTTCGTTGCTACCTCGCCCACACCCATGAAGGTATAAGCCTATCCACAGGCGGGTTCGACGGGTTTAGTCGACTTCGACGCCCGCGACGGCCATGCACGCGATTCCTTCGCCGCGCCCGATCCAGCCCATGCCTTCGTTGGTGGTCGCCTTGACGTTCACCCGAGCCGAAGTCACGTCACCGATCACGCGCACGATCCGCCCGCGGTACGCGCCGAGCCGCGGCTCCTCGCAGATCACGGTCACATCGATGTTCTCGATCCGGCCGCGCATCATGCCGACGACGGTTCGCAGCAGCTCGATCGAATCCGCGCCCTCCCAGGTCGGATCGTCGTCGGGGAAGATCGACCCGATGTCACCGAGACCGGCGGCGCCGAGCACGGCGTCGATCACCGCGTGGGTCAGGACGTCCGCGTCGGAGTGGCCGATCAGTCCGCGGTCGAAGTCGATCTCGACGCCGCCGATGATCAGGGGGCGGTCCTCGCCGAAACGATGACTGTCATAGCCGATTCCGACACTCGTGCTCACCGGGCTAGGATAGCGATCACTGGACCCTCGACGAAGGAGTGGAGTGAGCCGATACGACGAGGTGCGGGCCGCGCACGAATGGCAGGTGCCGGAGCGCTACAACATCGCCGCCGACGTTTGCGACCGGCAGCCACCGGAAAAGCTGGCGATGATCTTCGAAGACCACACCGGCACCCACCGAGAAGTCACCTGGGGCGAGCAGCAGTCGCTCGCCAACCGCGCGGCGAACATGCTCACCGCGCACGGCATCGTCAAGGGCGACCGTGTCGCCGTCTGCGCTCCGGCCTCGCCGGAGACCGCCGCGGTCTTCTTCGCCACCTGGAAGACCGGGGCGATCCTGATCTCGCTCTCGGTGCTCTACGGCGACGAAGGGATCGAACACCGGATCAAGGACTCCGGCGCGAAGGTGATCGTGACCGACGCCGGCAACGTCGACCGGATGCCCGCGCACCTGGTTGAAGAAGTGATCACGCTCGACCCGGAGCTGCTGGCCGGACACGACGAGACCTTCACGACTCTGGACACCTCAGCCGACGACCCGGCCCAGATCTATTACACCTCAGGCACGACCGGTCTGGCCAAAGGCATCCTCCACGCCCACCGCTACATCCTCGGCCACGAGGAGTTCATCTACTGCCACGAGGTCGAGGAAGGCGAGATCTTCCACGGAATGGGCGAATGGGCCTGGGCGGCCGGCATCTGCCCGCTGATCGGCCCTTGGCGTCAGGGGGCGGTCCAGTACGTCTACGCCCGGGAAGGTGGCTTTGACGCGGCGACCCAGCTCGAGGTGCTCTCCCGCAACAAGGTCACCAACGTCTTCACCACCCCGACCGCCATGCGCGCGATGATGGCCGTGGCAGGCGCCGGGGAGAAGTTCCCCCAGGTCTTCCGCCGGGTCTGCTCGGCCGGGGAAGCGCTCAACCCGGAGGCGATCCGCTGGTTCCGCGAGCAGTACGGCGTGACCGTGCTCGACTACTACGGACTGAGCGAGTCTTACCCGCTCTGCGGAAACTTCCCGTGGATGGACATCCGCGAGGGTTCGATGGGCAAGCCGATGCCGGGCTGGGACGTCGAGATCCTCGACCCGGACGAGCATCCCGTGCCCGACGGCGAACGCGGCGAAATCTGCCTGCGCGCCCGCTCGAACCCGCATTATCCGCTGCGTTACTGGGACAACCCCGAGGACACGACCCGGGACTTCGAAGGCGAGTGGTTCCACACCAAGGACGCCGCCCACCGCGATGAAGACGGGTATTTCTGGTACGCCGGGCGGGCCGATGACGTGATTATTTCCGCCGGTTACCGGATCGGGCCGTTCGAAGTGGAATCAACCTGTATCGAGCATCCGGCGGTCGACGAGGCGGCTGCGGTCGCCGCCAAAGACGAGATCAAGGGCAGCGTCGTGAAGGCCTTCATCGTGCTGAACAAGGGCTATGAGCCCTCCGATGAGCTCGCCTCGGAGATCAAGGCCTCGGTGCGCAGCTCGCTCAGCGCCTACGCCTACCCCCGCCAGATCGAGTTCATCGACGAGCTGCCGAAGACCCTGACCGGCAAGATCCGGCGGATCGAGCTGCGAGAGAACTAGGCGCGGTCGACGGCCGGAGCCAAGGCGGTGGCGGTCCGGTTGCGACCTTCGAAGACCGAGATCTCTTCGACCCCGAACCGGTCGAGGAACTCCAGCGCCTGGTCGTACTCGAAGCCGATCTGCCCGGGCTCGTGCGCGTCGGACGAGAGCGCGAATGAAGCACCGGCATCGACGCACATCTCCATGAAGCCCGGTGCCGGGTAGATCTCGGCGACGGACTTGCGCAGGCCGGCGGTCGACACCTCGACGGTAACTCCCGATTCGGCGATCGCCTTGATCGCCGGCTCGTAGTAGAAGCGCAGGTCACGCGAAGGCAGTTGGCGGGCCCGGCCCCAGACCTTGACCAGGTCGGGGTGGGCGAGGATGTCGAAGAGCCCCGAGGAGGCGGCCTCTGCCACCGTCTCGAAGTACCGGCGCCAGATCTCGTCGGCGTCGCCCCCCTCGTCCCACACCGTGTACATCTCGGTGTCGATCGACTTCTCGCCGATGAAGTGGACCGAGCCGACCACGTAGTCGAAGGGCCGCTTCGAGAGCATCTCGTCGAGCTGGGCTTCGCTGCCCGGGATGTAGTCGGCTTCGATACCCAGCTTGATCGGGCTCGCAGCGACCACTTCGCAGTACTGGTCGAGGTCGTCGAACGCCCATTCCTGCCAGAACGGATGCCTCCACACGGTCAGGGCCTCGGTGAAGCGGTACATGTGCTCGGCGCAGCCGAGGTCGGTGACCCCGGCGCTGGTCGCGGCTTCGACGTACTTGTCGATGTTGGCCGCGGAGTAGTGGTCGCCGGCGGCGGCGTTCAGTTCGTCGGGTCTCAGATGGACGTGGTAATCGGTCAGCAAGGGTTCATTCCGGCGGCGGCTCCGAGGAGCAGCGTCGCCAATTCGATGTCGGATGGCACGGTGACCTTGATGTTGGTGGCCGGTGCGGTCAGCACGGTCACCCTGCCACCCGCGGATTCGATCAGAAACGCGTCATCGGTGGCATTCTCGACATCGCCCGTGGCAATCGCCCGGCGGAGCGCGCCGGTGCGGAATACCTGCGGCGTCTGGACGGACCGCAGCTCCGACCGGTCGAGCGTCTCGATGACTTCACCGGCCTGGCCGACGCGCTTGATCGTGTCGGTCACCGAAGCCGCGGCGATGACCGCGTCGCTCGCCGGGTCGGCGATAAGCGCGTCGATCGCCGAATCGATCAGCTCCGGGGTGACCAGCGGCCGAGCCGCGTCGTGCACCAGTACCAAGTCACCCGTGACCAGTTCCAGGCCGGCAGCGACCGACTGCGAGCGTGAATCCCCGCCGTCGACCAGCTCGGCCTCCGGGTCACCGAAATCGGCGGCGCTTCCCGGCGGGACGGCGATCACGACGCGGTCGATCCGCGAGGCGGCGAGGCAGGCCGCAAGCGACCACTCGTACATCGGGCGGCCGCCCACCGGCACCAGCGCCTTCGGGACGTCGGCTCCGAGCCTTTGCCCGGAGCCGGCCGCCACGATCAGCGCTGTTACGGGACCAGTGGCGTCAGTCCCCTGCCCGGGACCGCCGGTCATCCTGGGTCAGGCGGCTGCGGCTGCAGCTACCGATGCTTCGAATCGCTCTTCGAGCAGGCCGTCGAGGTACTCCTCGGCGCCTTCTTCGTCCTTGTCCAGGGCGTACATGAACTCGGAAGCGAGGATTTTCTTGGCCCGGGTGTACATCTGCTTCTCCCCGGTGGAGAGGCCCTTCTCCATCTCACGCAGGGCGAGGTTGCGAACAACCTCGGCCAGCTCGAAGACGTTGCCCGTCTTGATCTTTTCCTTGTTGTACTTGAAGCGGCGATTCCAGTTCTTCGGCATGTCGGAGACCTCGTCCGAGAGGACCGAGATGACCTTCTTGATCTCGTCTTCGTCGATCACCGGGCGCAGTCCGGCGATACCGGCGTTCTCCGTCGGGACCTTGACGGTGAGGTCGTTGTGGAGAATCTTGATCGTCAGGTACTCCCGGGTTTCGCCGAGCAGGTCGGTGCTCTCCTTCTTGAGCACGACCCCGGCACCGTGATGGGGGTAGACGACTTTGTCGCCTTCCTCAAACGAGTACACAAAAGCCGGAACTTCAACTTCATCGAGTTCGTCTTTCACTGCTTCTGAGTCAGAAATCAGATGCTCCTTTGCTTCGTAGCGACGGCAAAAGCCGTCATGTATTCAAAAATCGGTCAGAAAGCACGGACTCCTGGAGCCGCCTCACGCCTTCGCGAATGTCCTTGGCCCGTGAAGGACCGACACCGTCCACCGAAGCCAGTTCCTCGTCGGGGGCCCGCAGGGCCTCCTCGAGACTGCCGAACTGCTGGACGATCTTCTGGACCACAAGTTTGGGAAGACGCGGAACCCGGCCCAGGAGGCGGTAACCGCGCGGCTCGATCGGGAAGTCGAGGGTGTTGACCTTGCGGTCGTAGCCGAGGATCTCGGCCAGGCGGCCGAAGTCGAGCACGTCCTGGTGGGAGAGCGAAGCGAGCTGTTCGGTGACGTACTGGAGGCTCTCCTCGGTGTCTTCGATCGAGTAGTCGCGGATCAGGGCCGAGCGGTCCGAATTGACGCCGACCATGGTCTCTTCGAGCTGCATCTCGATCAGGCGGCCTTCGGTGCCGAGCTCGACGATGTAGCGCTCGACTTCGATCGCCATGCGGGAGACGAGCTCGGAGCGCTGGAGCACGGCGAGGGCGTCGTAGAGGACAACGTTGCCGTTGAACTCGGAGCGGGTGAGCCGCTGCGAGAGCTCGTCCAGCCGCAACCGGTACTTGTTCAGCGTGGCCAGGGCCTGGTTCGACTTGGCGAGGACGGACGGGATGTCCTGAAGGATGTACTTGGCGCCTTCGAGGTAGAGCGAAACGACCTCACGGCGCTGGGAGATCGCGATGACCAGGGCGTCGACCTGCTTCGAGATGCGCTCCGCGGTGCGGTGGCGGGTCCCGGTCTCGGAAGAGTGGATGGTCGGGTCCGGCATCATCTGGACGTTGGCCCAGCCGATCCTGGTGGCCTCGGCGTTGATCAGGATCGCGCCGTCCATCTTGGCCACCTGGTAGAGCATCGCCGGCGAGTAATCGATGTCGAGCCGGATGCCTCCGGAAAGCATGAATGCGAAGTCCTCGGTCTCGCCGACGACGATCAATCCACCGGTTCGTGCGTGGACGATATTGTCGATGCCCTCACGGAGGGCCGTACCCGGTGCAACTGCGTCTATGGCACGCAAAAGCCGGGGATCCTGACGTTCAGACAGGTGAGCTAGATCGCTTTCTACGGCCGGTGACACCCCCCTATTATGCCAGATTCGGCTTTCTACTGCGATCTGCTGCGTTTTCGGGCGGGGAATTGCGATGCCGGGCTAAAACCCGGCCTGAATAGTCCTCTGAAAACAAGGTTATTTCCAAGCCTTGCCGAACGGTCAGGCGGCGATTTGCCGGTTTGACCCTCCCAGGGCGCTGCGGACTGCCTCTCGGACCGAGCCACAGCCGGTCAGGCCGGCGAGGCGCTCACCGGAGCGCGGTCCGACGACCGGACCAAGCCCGAATTTCACGGCTTCGGCAACCCGTCGGTCAGCGTGTCCGACGAAGCGCAGGTCGCCGGTCAGTCCGAGCTCGCCGAAGCAGGCAAGCGGCCGCCCGCCGTCGCCTTCGAGTGGCTGTCCGCGGTGCGCCGAGACGACCGCCAGTGCGACCGCGAGGTCGGCCCCGGGCTCGTCCACCCGGACGCCGCCCACCACGTTCACGAAGACATCGGAGGTGCCGAGGCCGATGCCGGCGTGGCGGGCCAGCACGGCCAGAATCATACTCAGTCGGTTACGGTCGATTCCATTGACTACGCGTCGCGGAATCTCGAGCTCGGACGGCGAAACCAGGGCCTGGACCTCGACCAGGACCGGCCGCGTCCCTTCCATCGAGGTCAGGATCACCGAGCCCAGGGCTCCGGTGGCCTCTTCCACGAATCGGGCTGAAGGGTCGGAGACTTCGGTCAGGCCGCCCGACCGCATCTCGAACACTCCCACCTCGCTGGTCGCGCCGAACCGGTTCTTGATCGCCCTCAGGGTGCGGTAGGTGCGTTCGCGCTCGCCTTCGAACTGGAGCACGCAGTCGACCAGGTGCTCGAGCACCCTCGGGCCGGCGAGGCTGCCTTCCTTGGTCACGTGCCCGACCAGGATCACCGCGATCTCGAGGCGCTTGGCGACCTCGGCCAGGCGACCGGCGGCCTCGCGGACCTGGCCAACCGAGCCCGGGGCTCCGGTCAGCTCGGACGAATGCATCGTCTGGATCGAGTCGATCACGCAGACTTTCGGCTTCTCGGACTCGATCGTGGCGAGGATGGTCTCCAGTGAGTTCTCGGCCAGTGCCCGTACCTGGAGCGCGGCCGGCCCGAGCCGTTCGGCCCGCAGTCTCACCTGTGCCGCCGATTCCTCGCCCGATACGTAAAGGGTTTCGATGCCCGAGGCCTGGAGATTGGCCATCGCCATCCCGGTCAGGGTGCTCTTGCCGATGCCCGGTGATCCACCGAGGAGGATCAAAGAGCCAGGCACCACCCCACCGCCGAGAACGCGGTCGAGTTCACCGATGCCGGTCGCGTAGCGGGCCGTCTCGAGGGCGACGACGTCACGCAGGAGGACCGGCTTGCCGGAAGGGGCCGAGGCGGCGGCCCTGGCCTTGCCGGCTGCAGCCTTGGGTGGCACAACCGACTCGACCAGCGTGTTCCACTCGCCACAGTCCGGGCAGCGCCCGGTCCAGGCCATGGCCACATGGCCACAGCTCTGACAAATGTGTTGGGATCGAATCTTCGCCACTCGATCAATCTAAGGATCGGGGTGGACAGATCCGCCCCCCTTCCCCGTAAGATCCGGCCCATGCAGGTACTTCTTTTCCTCCATGTCGTCGCCATGGCCTTCTTCCTCGGGGGACAGCTGATGCTGGCCGGAACGGTGGTGCCGGTCGAAAGGTCGAACCCCGATCCCGAACGCATGCGCGCCATCGCCCGCCGCTTCGGCGCCGGTTCCCTGATCGCGTTGACCGTGCTGCTGTTCACCGGCATGCTCATGGCGAGCCACTACGACCTCTGGAGCTACGGCGACTTCCAGATCAAGATGGGCCTGGTCGTCGCCCTGATCATCAGCGTGCTGGCTCACATGCGATTCCCGAAGGCCCACGCCCTAATGGGCCTGACCTTCCTCCTGACCCTCGGCATCGTCTGGATCGGGCTCGACCTGCCGGTTTGACGGGATCGAAAAGGCGGTTGGTCGACCGTCTTGGCATCCCGCACCCCGGCTTCGGGTCTGGTTATGTCGCAAATAGCGACAGGAACCGACCCAAAACCCCGTTGGGTCAGGCTCAAACCCGTTCCGGGTCCGGATATTGCGCATATGGCCCCAAAAACCGACCCGGAACCCCGTTGGGGGGGCGGGTCAGGCTTTGGCGAGGTCCTGCTGGGGGTCGATGCCCCATCGTTCTGCGGCTGCTTCTAGCTCCGGGTTCAGTTCCCAACCATCCGGCTTTTCGTCTCCTTCGAAGGCTGGTGAGCCGCCCTTCAGGGCCATTGAACCGTGGTTGTTGCCGATCGAGGCGATCTCATCAATCTCGTCGGCACTCAACCGGACCTCGGCCGGCAGGTCGGCCAGTTCCTGCCTCAGGTCTTCGATCGGCCTTGCTCCCTCTCCGATCTCCTGGATCAGGGTCGGGGCAACGCACTCGACTGCCGGATGGGCGAGGTTCCACTGGCAGGCGAGCTGCATCAACGTGAGGTCGTGTCGGTCGGCGATCGGGCGGATCCGGTCGAGCTTCTCCACCCCGGCCTCGATCCAGCCGTCCGGCCGGTAGCCGCGGTGATCGGTTTTTCCGAGTTCAGCACCTGGCCGCAGGATGTCCCAGAAGAGGCCGCCGTAATCGACAACGCGGGTCAGCACCTTGACGTTCTTCTCGGCCGCCGCGTCGAGCACATAACTGCCTGGCCAGGGTTCGAAGGGGTTGAGGATGATCATCGCCCAGTCGATCGTGTCGCCGAAACGGTCGAAGCAGTCGAGCAGGTCGAGCGTGAAGCCGTTTGCGGGCCCCGGGGCGACACCGATCATGTCGGTGAGCCCTTTGTCGCGAAGTCCCGCCATCGCCTCCCAGACGACTTCTGAGGTGTATCCGATGCGGTCGGGGTTGTGGAGGAGGAGGAGGTCGAGCCGGTCCTGCCCGAGACGCTCCAGCTGCTTTGTCGTTGCCATCTCGAGGTAGTCGGCGTAGGCGTCCGGTCCGCGCAGGTCCGACGAGGTGAAACGAGGGAAGCCGCGGGGGCCGTCGCGCTCGGCGTTGTAGAAGTCGTGGCCGATCGCGCCGATCAGCTTGTAGTCGTCGCGCGGGGTGCCGCTGATCGCCTTGCCGAGTATCTCGTCGGCCTCGCCTACCCCGTAGGCGTCAGCGCTCATCACGGTGTCGATCCCGGCACCCGGGGTCAGCAGGTCAATCAGCCGGCCCTCGGAGATCGCTTCGCCGAAGTGGAGGAAACGGCCGCCGCTCCAGGTACCGATGGCGGCGGTTCCGAGTTCTGAAGGCTGCTTGTTCACGCTCTGGACGGTAGCGCAACATCGGCCCCCTGATAGCTTCCGAAGCCAATGAACCCCTCAGATGCCTCCCCCTCGCTGCCCGCTGACAATTCAGAAGAGATCAAGTTCCTCAACTGGATCGCGATCGTCGCAATCATCGATGTACTGCTGTTGATCCCCCTCGTATGGGCGTCGCGCTGGTTCGCCGACAAGCACGACATCGTCTCGATCCTCGGCCCGATCCACGGCACCTTCTTCATCGTCCTGGTCGGCCTCTGCCTCTTCGGCGCGATCCAGAAATGGTGGGGCTGGTGGTTCCCCGTGATCGTCGTGATCACCGGTGGTCCGATCGGCTCTCTGCTCGGAGACTGGATCGTCCGGCGCAATCTGAAAGAGAAGGCGGCTTGAACGTGAGCGCACTCGAAGAAGTCACCTGGAACCTCGACGACCTGCTCGAAGGAGTCGACGCGGCGAATCCGGAAGCCGCCGTTTCTTCGCTGCTCGATGAAGCCGACAAAGCTTCGGACAGTTTCGCCGCCGAATACGACGGCAAGGTCGCCGAGCTCGACGGAGAAGGCCTGATCACGGCAATGAAGGCTCTCGCCGACATCTCCGACCTGGCCGGCCGCGCGCTCAACTACGCCCACCTGCGGTTTGCCGCCGACACGGCCGACCCCGCCAACGGCGCCCTGCTCCAGCTGGGCTCGGAACGCGCGACCGTGATCCAGACCAAGCTGCTCTTCTTCGACCTCGAATGGGCGGCCCTCGATGACGACCGGGCCGAAGAGCTGCTGGCCACGCCGGGCCTCGACTTCTGCGAGCACCACCTGCGCCAGGAGCGCCGCTATCGCGACCACCTTCTGAGCGCACCGGAAGAGAAAATCGTGACCGAGCTGTCGGTCACCGGTGGGGGAGCCTGGAGCCGCCTTTTCGACGAGCTCACCTCGGCGATCCGGGTCGACCTGCCGGGAGGCGACAAGCCGGTCTCGCTCGACATCGCCCTCTCGCAGCTCCACGATCCCGATCGCGAAGTGCGCCGGACCACCGCCGAAGCGGTCACCGAGTCGCTACAGCCCGGTCTGCGCACCCGCGGCTACGTCTTCAACACGCTGCTCCAGGAGAAGTCGATCAGCGACCGCCTGCGCGGCTATCCGCACTGGCTCGCGACCCGGAACCTCTCGAACGAAGCGTCGGACGAATCGGTCCAGGCCCTGGTCGAGGCGGTGAAGGGCCGTTACGAGCTGGCCCGCTCGTGGTACCGCACCAAGGCCCGGCTGCTCGGCGTCGACCGCCTCGCCGACTACGACCGCATGGCGGCGATCGCCGTGGACGACGAGAAGATCGAATGGGACGAAGGCCGGAACATCGTCCAGGAAGCCTTCACTTCGCTGGCCCCCGAAGCAGGAGAGGTGGTCGAGCGGTTCTTCGAAGGCCGCTGGATCGACGCCCCTCCCGGCCCGAACAAGCGCGGCGGCGCGTTCAGTGCCTCGACCGTGCCTTCGGTCCACCCCTACGTGATGCTGAACTACACCGACAAGCGCCGCGACGTGCTCACCCTGGCCCATGAGCTCGGCCACGGACTCCATCAGACCCTGGCCGGCCGCCAGGGCATCTTCCACCAGGACACGCCGCTGACCGTCGCCGAAACGGCTTCCGTCTTCGCCGAGGAACTCGTTTTCGGCCGCCTGCTCGAGGCCGAGAAGGATCCGGCGTCCCGACTGGGCCTGCTCTCCGAGGCTGTCGAAGGCCAGATCGCGACGGTCTTCCGACAGATCGCGATGAACCAGTTCGAGGAGGGGGTCCACACCGCCCGTCGCAAGGAAGGCGAGCTTTCGGTTGAGCGGTTCGGTGAGCTCTGGACCGAGACCCAGGTCGACCTGCTCGGCGACTCGGTCGAAGTGACCGAGGGCTATGGCAGCTGGTGGTCGTATGTGCCCCACTTCATCGGTTCCCCGGGCTACGTCTACGCCTATTCTTACGGCCAGTTGCTGGCACTCTCGGTCTACCGGATCTACGAGGAGCGCGGTGACGACATCGTGCCGGGATACCTCGAGATGCTCGCTTCGGGCGGGTCCAAGTCCCCCGAGGAGCTGGGCAAGCTGGTCGGGGTCGACCTGACCGACCCGGCGTTCTGGGAAAACGGCCTCGACCTCGTCGCCGGTCAGATCGAAGCGGCCCAGGATGCAGCTGAAGCCGTGATCGCCGCCCGGTAGCTTCTCCCCATACACTCCTTCGTACAGGGAAATAAGTTCGACGGCGATACCGCCGCGTTGACGGACGTCAATCAACCGAGGCGAGATGGCTCAAGGTTCCGTAAATGCGAAGAAGAAGTCCAGGGTGCCCCAGGCAGAGCGTCGCGCCGACGTCATCGACGCCGCGCTGATCGAGTTCGGCAAACGCGGTTTCGACGGCACGACGACTTCGATGATCGCCGAGCGGGCCGGGATCCAGCAGCCGTATATCTACGCGCTCTTCGAGAACAAACGCGCTCTGTTCCTGGCCTGCCAGGAAGCGCTCTATGTACGGATGATGTCGATCTTCGAGGGTGCCATCGAAAAAGAGGACTCTCCGTATGAGCGGCTGCGGAAGATGGGCATCGCCTACCTGGCACTGCTTCAGGACGAGGCGTGGATGCAGTGCCACCTTCAGATCCTCGCGGCCAGCGGGCACCCGGATCTCCAGGCGCAGATCCGCGATGCCTTCGTCGGAACCTTCGAGCAAATTGAGGAAATGACGGGAGCGACGCCGGAACAGGTGGCCCAGTTCTTCGCCTCCGGCGTCCTGATCAACGCGATGGGAGCGATGGACGTGCCGTTCGAGATGATCGTGCACCTCAGGATTCCGACCGAAGACGAACTTTAGAAGCCGGAAAACCGGGTTTGCCACACTGTCATGAGTGAAAACCGGGGTCCTGACAAGCTTGCTGGTACTGCTGGCGCTGATGCTCCTGCCTTCCTTCGCCTCCGCCGGAATGGAGAAAACGAGGAAGGTCGGCTGGGGTCCGCGCACGAGCAAGGCTGCCGCGAAACTGGTTGACCGCTCGCACTTCGAGCCGCGCCCCGAAAACCGCAAGTCGAATCACCGAATTCCCGGCAGGAAGCTGCTGCGGGCCTGGCGCAAGCGCAGCGACATGCCCTACAAGCAGTACGTCGACGGGCACTTCCGTGGCACCACCGACGAGATCATCCAGTGGGCCGCGCACAAGTGGGGCATCAACACCGAGACGATGCGGGCCGTCGCCACCGTTGAATCATGGTGGGAGATGGATACCCGCGGAGACGAAGGTGACTCGTTCGGCATCTACCAGGTGCGCCGTCCCTATCACTGCTGGAACAGCTGCAAGATCGCCCGGTATTTCACGGCCTTCAACGCCGATTACTACGGCGGCGTCATCCGCTCGTATTACGACGGCACCCAGACCTGGCTGAACACGGTCTCAGGCAACGGCAAGCCGTATCGGTCCGGCGACCTCCAGGGCAGCATGGGCGCCTGGTTCTCCGGCCGCTGGTGGCCGAAGGATGACGGGGTCGAGGGTTACCTCGCGGCGATCAAGCAGCGGCGGGCCGAGAAGACCTGGTTCGAGCCGTTCTTCGTGGGACGCTGAGCGCCCCGGCTACTTCGCTTTTACCTTGATCGTATTCCGGCGATGGCTGGCGTTTCCGGCCGTCGCGCGGAGGTTGACCCGGTAGACCTTGTTCCGGCGGGCCCTGTTCTTCACCCGGATTCGGAACTTGACCGTGCGAGACCTGCCGACTCCCAGAGAATTCGCCCTGGAGCACTTCTTCTTCGGCTTGAAGGCCTTGGGGGTGGCGTTGAAGCAGACCTTGACCGATGTCGCCTTGAGTCCGCCGCTGTTCTTGACAACCGCTTTCACCTTGGTGGTCCGACCGCGCCGTACCTTGCGGAAAGTCGGCCTGATCTTGAAGTTGAGCCGTGTCTGGGCAACTCCGGTGCCGCTTATCTGACTCGAGTCGTTACCACCCTCCGA
This sequence comes from Thermoleophilia bacterium, assembly GCA_016650125.1. Taxonomy (GTDB): domain Bacteria; phylum Actinomycetota; class Thermoleophilia; order Solirubrobacterales; family 70-9; genus 67-14. Next base: position 15,274 of record JAENWT010000027.1, on the reverse strand, counting down.
GGTCACTTCGATGTCCGCCTGCTGGGATCCGGCGGCGGTCGGCGCAAAGGTCGCCTGGATCTCGCAATTCCCCGCGGGGCTCAAAGAGATCAGGCAGCTGGAAGCATCCGAGAGCTGGAACTGACCAGGATTGGTGCCGCCGAGGGAGATGCCGGTGATCGTGCTCGGCGTCGAACCCGGGTTGGTGATGAAGAACGACCTCGTCCGGGAAGTCATGTTGAGGTTGGCCTTGCCGAACTGCTGGGTGGCGGGGTTGATCGCCACCCCCGGGTCGGTGAAACGCACGATGCGCGAAGTCACCACGTTGGCGGCGTCGGAAGCGTTCATCGCGACCGCCGGCTCGCCCGCGGGAGTGACGAAAACCTGGGGGTTATCCGCGGACTTGGCGGTGGCCGACGAGAGGTCGACCGGATCGAACAGCTGGCCGGTCGGAGAAATCCTCGCAGCCTGCGCGGTGGTGATACCCGGTGTGGCCGTCGGCCGGAACCAGGCAACGGTGGCCCATCCGCCGGAGCTGACTCCGACTGCAGGGAAACCGCTGGTGCCAACGTCGCCCGACACGCGCTGGAGGAAACCGAGCCGTCCCGTGGCGCCGAGTCCGATCGACTCGACCAGGTGCTGCCCGCCGACCTCGGCGGTCCAGGCGACCCGGATCTTGGTGCCGTTCACAGTCAGGTTCGGCTGTGAGACATCGTAAGTCGTGGGTGAGATCCGGAAGGTGGCGCTGGGAAGGCCGATGTCGCTCAACTGGATCGACTCGATGCCCCGTTTGGTGACCGGGGGCTGACCTTCGGTTTCGATCGTGATGTCCCGGATCCAGACGATGGTCGCCGCCCCGGCGCTGGTCGACACGACGTTCACTTCGCGCGGATTGCCATCAACCCCGCTCGGGGCCATGGTGGTCGGGTCCTGTACCGGAAACGCAAAGGCGACTTCACCCGGCGTCCCGTCGGCGGCGATCGCGACGTAGCCGATGTTGGAAAGGGCAGCTGCGGACTTCGCCCAGCTCGCCTTGTAGGTGCCGTCAGGCAACGCGGCGACGTCCGGATCCAGTGAATTGGAGCCGACCGGGGAAAGGTTTTTCACGGCGGCGGCCGAGCCGGTCGCGGAGACCGTCTGGGACTGGGCGATGAAGTTGGCGCCGCTGAACCGGCGCCAGACGAGGGTGTATGCCCCGGTATCGGTCAGGCCGATACGCGGGTGATCGGCGTTCTGGCCTGCGGCTGAACGATTGACGACCGTACCTACGGTTCCCGAGGCCGAGACCGTCACCGACTGGACGATGTTGTTGAGTCCGTTCGAACGCACCCAGGCGACCACGGAGTTGCCGTTCTCGTCCATCTCGACCTGAAGGTTCGCGGCGGGCAGGATTCCCGAAGACAGGGTAAGGACGGGGCCCGGCGTGCCGTTGGCGGCAATCAGAGTCGCCTGAACCTTGTCGGCGCCGGGAATGAACCTCGTCCAGGCGACGATCGACCGCCCGTTGGAAGCTCCGGCGATCTGGGTGTTGGAAATGCTGGTACCCGCACCCGAGACGATCTGGGTGGGCGACCAGCCGGCGCCGGCGACGCTCGGAGCGAAGCACATGGCCAGCAATGCAACGACCGTCGCAACGGCCATTCGCGGTTTCAAAACCCTCACAAAACCCTCCACTCCTCAGACAGCCTGCGTGGAGTCTATAACCGTTGCCGCGCCCCGGAGTTGCGGGACTACTCGGCCGCGGACTCGGCCGTGTCGCCGCCCTCGGCGGGGTCGTCCGGCTTGGTGCTGCCGGTCGTTTCGGGCGTGGAGGCGACGCCGACCTTTTCGGGCTCGTCGTCCTTCTTCGGCTTCTTCGGCTTCTTGCGCGGTTTGGTGATCTTCAGAACGAGCGGGGCGTCGTCCTCGCCGGCCGATTCGTCGCGCTTGACGGTGACCAGCGAACCGGCCACGGAGTCGCCGCCACCGGCCTTGAGCACCTCGTCGGCGAGCGGATCCTCGATGTAGCGCTGGATCGCGCGGCGCAGGGGCCTTGCGCCCATCGACGGGTCCCAGCCCTTGTCGACCAGGAAGTCCTTGGCGCCGTTGTCGAGTTCGAGCATCAGCTCGTGCTCGGCGACCTGGTTGCGGACGCGGCCGATCATCAGCTCGATGATCTCGCGCACTTCTTCGCGGGTCAGCTTGTGGAAGACGATGACTTCGTCGATCCGGTTGAGGAACTCGGGCCGGAAAACCTTGCGCAGCTCACTCATGATGCGACCCTTCATGTCGTCATAAGTGATGCCGGTGTCATCCGAGACGGTGAAGCCGATGCCCTGGTTGCGGGCAATCTCATTGGCCCCGATGTTCGAGGTCATGATGATGATCGCGTTGCGGAAGTCCACGGTGCGGCCCTGCGAGTCGGTCAGGCGACCGTCCTCGAGGATCTGGAGCAGGATGTTGAAGACGTCCGGGTGGGCCTTCTCGATCTCGTCGAGCAGCAGCACCGAGTACGGCTTGCGGCGCACCGCTTCGGTCAGCTGGCCGCCCTCGTCGTATCCGACGTATCCGGGGGGCGAACCGACCAGACGGCTGACCGCGTGCTTCTCCATGTACTCGGACATGTCGATGCGGACCATCGAATCTTCGTCGCCGAACAGGAATTCGGCGAGGGTGCGGGCGAGCTCGGTCTTGCCGACGCCCGAGGGACCGAGGAAGACGAATGAGCCGGCGGGACGCTTCGGGTCCTTGATGCCCGCGCGGGAGCGGCGGATCGCCTTGGAGACGGCTTCGATCGCGGCCTCCTGGCCGATGACGCGCTTGTGCAACTCGCCTTCCATCTCGATCAGCTTCTTGGTCTCGGCTTCGGTCAGCTTGAAGACGGGGATGCCGGTCCACATCGAGACGATGTCGGCGATCTCCTCTTCACCCAGGATCGGGCGCTCGGTCTCTTCACCTTCGGCCCACTCCTCTTCGAGCCCCCGCTTGCGGGTGGTGAGCTGCCGTTCGGTGTCGCGCAGGTTGGCTGCCTTCTCGAACTCCTGGGCCTCGATCGCGGCTTCCTTCTCGCGGCGCGCGGTCTCGATCTCTTCTTCGAGGTCGCGGTAGACCGGCGGCGCCGTCATCGACTTGATGCGCATGCGCGAGGCGGCTTCGTCGATCAGGTCGATCGCCTTGTCCGGCAGGAAGCGGTCGGAGATGTAGCGGTCGGCCAGTTCGGCGGCGGCCTCGAGGGCGTCATCGGAGATCTGGACCTTGTGGTGCTGCTCGTATCGCTCGCGCAGGCCTTCAAGGATCTTCACGGTCTGTTCCTTGGTCGGCTGGTCGACCCGGATCTGCTGGAAACGGCGTTCGAGGGCCGAGTCGCGCTCGAGGTACTTGCGGTACTCGTCGAGCGTGGTCGCGCCGATCGTCTGGATCTCTCCACGCGCCAGGGCCGGCTTGAGGATCGAGGCGGCGTCGATCGCGCCTTCAGCCGCGCCGGCACCGACCAGGTTGTGGATCTCGTCGATGAACAGGACGATGTCGCCGCGCTGCGCGATCTCCTTCATGACCTTCTTCAGGCGTTCCTCGAACTCACCGCGGTACTTGGAACCGGCGACGAGCGCCGCCAGGTCGAGGGTGTAAATCTGCTTGTTGCGCAGCATCTCCGGAACCTCGCCCTTGATGATGCGGGAAGCGAGGCCTTCGACCACGGCCGTCTTGCCGACGCCGGGCTCACCGAGCAGGACCGGGTTGTTCTTGGTCCGGCGGGAAAGGATCTGCATGATGCGCTCGATCTCGGTCTCGCGGCCGACCACCGGGTCCAGCTTGCCGTCTTCGGCCAGCTTGGTCAGGTTGCGGCCGAACTGGTCGAGCAGCTTCGAGGACTTCTTGCCGCCTTCCGCCTGGCCGGAGCCGGAGCTCTGGCCGCTCTGGCCGGGGCGGCGCCCGCCGGGGCCGGAGAGCATGCGGATGACTTCGTTGCGGATCTTGTCGGAGTCGGCATCGAAGTCGAGCAGGATGCGCGCGGCGACGCCTTCGTTCTCGCGGACCAGGCCGAGCAGGATGTGCTCGGTGCCGATGTAGTTGTGGCCGAGGCTGAGCGCCTCGCGCAGGGCGAGCTCTAGCACCTTCTTGGCGCGCGGCGTGAACGGGATCTGGCCGGAGGTGACTTCTTCGCCGGACCCGACGATGCGCACGACCTGAGCGCGGACCCGCTCAACCGTGATGTCGAGTGATTCGAGCACCCGGGCCGCGAGGCCCTCTTCTTCGCGCAGCAGTCCGAGGAGGATGTGCTCGGTGCCGATGTAGTTGTGCTTGAGCGTCCGTGCTTCTTCCTGAGCGAGGACGACTACCTGGCGAGCGCGTTCTGTGAATCTCTCGAACAAAGTTCTTCTTCTACCTCAAACCTCGTGGAATGGTTTTAGTATCGGTGATTGGTCGGCGGTTTGTTTCGAATGTGTTCAGATCGGGTGCAGTTGTAAATGGATAGGCATGATCGCCGGCTGCCCCACCCTGGTTCGGTGACGGATCCACCGAGGGTTTGACCTCCGGTCTGTCAGGCACGAGCGAATACTCAGTATAACGAGGCCCGCTCCCGGCCCATGGGGGGCGACTTGAACCGGCAGAGACGGGCCACCAGGCTCCCTTTTCATGAAGATCGAGGAGGGGATCAGCGGGATCAAACGGTCATTCGCGGCAGTAACCACGCTCGCCCTGGCCATGTTTGCCTGCCTCCTGCTGGCGCCGGCGCCCGGTTCGGCCGCGTTGCCGTCGAATTTCGAGCGGCACTCGGAGACCTACTGGGTCTGGTACGGCCCCGGGTCCTGGTTCGCGTCATCGGGCAAGAACGACCTCAACATCGCCTCGCCGACCGGCCAGCTCTGGGAGAAGTACGGCGCCGGCGGTCCGGGTTAGCCTCGGCCCATGAGACCAATCGGGGCGCCCTTGCTTCTGGTGACGATCGTGACCCTCCTGGCCACTGCCCCGGCTGCTTCAGCCGCCCCCGGCGGCGACGCGGTGATCAGCCGCGACAAGGTTCATCGCAGCACTTACTGGTCCTGGACCGGACCGGCCAACTGGTCCGCCTCCTACGGGGCCTACGGGATCACAGTCTCTTCACGGAGCGGCAAAAGTGCGATCGATTACGGGTTCTCGTCCGTTCTCTGCACTCCGGGCAATTCGGTCCTGCAGTCGGTCAACCGGCATTTCGCGGCCCTGCGCCGGGGCATCACGAAGTCCCGGACCCGACCTACTGCTACCAGAGCAACCGCTTCATGGTCGCCCCGGCCAACGGGTTCCGGCAGCGCTTCCGTGCGCTCAACCAGATCTTCCACAGCTTCGCGTACTTCGGTCCGGGGGCCGAAGAACCGGACGATTGATCAGCCTTCGGGTAGCTGGCCCTTGATCGTGTCGATCAGGCTGTGCCAGGACTTGGCGAAGGATTCCTTGCCCTCGGACTGCAGTCTCGCGGCAAGTTCCGTGACGTCGAAGCCGGCCTCGGCGTAGTCCGAGAGCACATCCTCGGCGTCACCGCCGTCGGGCGGGACCGGGTCGCCGGTCACGCCGTGGTCGGCGTAGGCGAGCAGGGCGGCCTCCGGCATCGTGTTGACCGTGTTCGGGGCGCCGAGCGCCTCGACGTAGAGCACGTCGGAGGCCTCCGGATCCTTGGTGCCGGTGCTGGCCATCAGCAGGCGCTGGGTCATCGCTCCTTCATTGGCCAGGCGCTGGCTCCGGTCGCTGGCGATCAGCTCGCGGTAGGCGGCGTAGGCGCGCTTTGCGATCGCGATGCCGAGCTTGGCCCGCAGCTCGGCCGGCACGTCGTCGATCACGGCGGCGTCCCAGCGGCTGACGAAGAGCGAGGCGACCGAGTTGACGGCCGGGTCGAGTCCGGCTTCGATCCGGCGCTCGACGCCCTTCATGTAGGCGTCGGCCGCGGCCAGGTACTGATCGCGGTCGAACAGCAGGGTCACGTTGACCGGGATGCCTTCGAAGATCGCTTCCTCGATCGCCGGCAGTCCGGCCTCGGTCCCGGGAATCTTGATGAAGAGGTTCTCGCGACCGGCCTGTGAATGGAGGTCGATCGCCTCCTGCGTCGTGCCCGCGGTGTCGTCGGCAAGCAGCGGGGAGACCTCGAGCGAAACGAAACCGTCGACGCCGTGGGTCCGTTCGAAGGTCCGGGCGAAGAGGTCGGTCGCGCGGCGCAGGTCGTCGATCGCCAGCTCGAAGAAGATCTTCTCCGGATCGGACTGGTCCCTGGCGAGTTCGGCGATCTGCTGGTCGTAGTCGTGGCCGCCACCGATCGCCTTTTCGAAGATGGTCGGATTCGAGGTCAAGCCGGTGACCGAGAGCTCGGCGATGTAGCGCTCGAGCGTGCCGTCGTCGAGCATCGCGCGCGTGATGTTGTCGACCCAGAGACTCTGGCCCTGATCGTGAAGTTTGCGGTTGTTCTCATTCATGGTTCGAGGTTACCCCTTACTCAGCTTTCATTGCCGGAAACAGGACTACTTCTCGCAGTGAGGCAGTGTTGGTCAGCATCATCACCAGGCGGTCGATCCCGAGGCCGACGCCGCCGGTCGGTGGCATGCCCTGTTCGAGCGCCTCGATGAAGGTCTCGTCGTACGGCTGGGCCTCTTCGTCGCCGCGGTCGATCTCGGTGGCCTGCTGCTCGAAACGGCGGCGCTGCTCGTCGGGATCGTTCAGCTCGGAGAACGAATTGGCGATCTCCACCCCGCCGATGAAGGCCTCCCAGCGCTCGACCACTCCGGGCTTCTCACGGTGGGCCTTGGCGAAGGGCGAGAGCTCGACCGGGTAGTCGAGGATGAAAGTCGGTTCGATCAGCTGCGGCTCGACCTGCTTCGAGAAGAGCGTGTCGACCAGCTTGCCCCAGCCCACGGTCTCGTCGAGTTCGACCTTCATCGCCGCAGCCAGGCCCTCACGGGTGGTCTCCTTTTCGATGTCGATCCCGGACTGCTCGAGGATGGCGTCACGCAGGGTGATGCGGTGCCAGGAGGGTGAAATGTCGATCGTCCGGCCGTCCCGCTCGATCTCCGGCTTGCCGAGCACCGTCGTGGCGACTTCGGAGACCAGCTTCTCGAGGTCGGCCGCGGTCTTTTCGTAATCGGCGTAGGCCTCATACCACTCGAGCATCGTGAATTCGGGGTTGTGCTTCATCGAGATGCCCTCGTTGCGGAAGTCCTTGCCGAGCTCGTACACCCGGTCGATTCCGCCGACCACGCAGCGCTTGAGGTAGAGCTCGGTCGCGACGCGCAGGTACAGATCACGATCGAGTGCGTTGTGGTGGGTGGTGAAAGGCTTCGCGAGCGCCCCGCCATAAAGCGGCTGCAGCACTGGGGTCTCGACCTCGAAGAAACCTTGCTCGTCCAACCAGCGCCGGGTCTCGGAGACGGTCCGGGCCCGGATGCGGAAGATCTCGCGGCTGCCCTCGTTGGCGATCAGGTCGAGTTCGCGCCGGCGGTAGCGGGTCTCGGTGTCTTCGAGCCCGTGGAACTTGTCAGGCGGCGGACGCAGCGACTTGGCCAGGATCTGCCAGCCCTGGACTTCGATCGAGAGCTGGCCGCGCCGGGTGACGATAACCCGGCCGTCGACGCCGAGGATGTCGCCGAGGTCGAGGTCGTCAAGGAGGCCGAAGTCTTCTCCGAGTACGTCAGCCTTGGCGTGGAGCTGGATCTGGCCGGAGGCGTCGCGCAGGTCGATGAACGCCGCCTGACCGTGGCCACGGCGGGCGGCGACGCGACCGGCCACTCGATGCACCGAGTCGGTCTCGGTGCCGGCTTCGAGCCCTTCGTGCGCGGCGAGCACACCGGCGATCTCCTCGCGGCCTTCAAAGCTGTGCGGGAACGGGTCGACCCCCGCGGCGCGGAGGCGATCCAGTTTCTGCCGCCTTTCGGCGAGCAGCGTGCTGACTTCGGGCTCGGTCATGTTCGAGCCACGGGAATCTACGCAGCTTCGATCTTGGTGATCTTGAACTTCTTCTCGAGACCCTTGGGCGCCGGGATCTTGACGATCTGGTTCACCTTGCCACCGATCAGCGCGGCGCCGATCGGGGACTCGGAAGACAACTTGCCGGCGGCCAGGTCCGCTTCGGTCGAACCGACGATCTGGAACTTGCGCGAGTTCCCGGAGTCCTGGTCCTTGATGTGGACGATCGATCCGAAACCGACCGAACCGGTGTTCTTGGCGCCCTTTTTAACGACCGTGGAGCGGCGCAGGCGCACTTCGAGCTGACTGATCTTGGCTTCGAGCTGGGCCTGTTCGTTCTTGGCGTCGTCGTACTCGGCGTTCTCGGAGATGTCACCGAAGTCACGGGCCTCCCGGATCCTCTCGGACACTTCACGGCGGCGAACGGTCGAGAGATGCTCGATCTCTTCTTCAAGTTTTTTCAGGCCTTCGGGCGTGATTTCAGACGTGCGACTCACTGGTATCAACCTCTCTTGGGAGTCCGGCGGGGAGAGCTGCCGACCTGCAAATAAGGCCCTGAATCGACGACTGAAAGGGCGTCGGCAGGGCAACGGAGTGCGCGATTATAGCGATCAGGCCGATTTCTTCATGGACTCGTTCAAAGCGTCGGTGAAGCGTGCCGGATCTTCGATCTGCGGATAGTGGCCGAGATCCGGGAAACGCACCACCGGCAGGTCGGGCCGGAGCTCGAGCAGGCCGTCCAGAACCTCGGTCACGGCGACCGGGTCCTCGAGGCCCCAAAGGAGCCGCAGGTCACCGGTCCAGTTGGTGACCGCGCCGTGCCAGCGGTCGGCGTAGATCACCCGTTCATCCATGTAGGAGACGAGCTTGTGGCCGAGGCGGTTGCCTTCGTTGTAGGTCATCAGCGACCAGTTGTCGGTGGCGTCTTCGTTCGAGACCGGATGGCCTTCGGAGAAGACCGAAGCGAACTGGCGGCGGAAGAACGACTCGTTGGCGAAACGGGCGGCCAGCGGGCCGAGCGGGCCGCGAAGCAGTTTCTGGGCGAGAGTCGGGTTGGCCCGCTCGATCAGGATCGAGCCGTTGAAGAGCAATACCCCTGACATCTCGAAGCTCAGCTCGTTGGCGAGGTCGCGGGCCAGGAGCTCGGTCGCGACCGAAGTGCCGAGGTCATGGGCACAGACATAGACCGGGCCACCGTCGCTGTGGCGCGAGGCCAGTTCCTCGGTCAGGTCGGCTTGCCAGGACAGCGTGTATGAATGGTCGCGCGGCTTGTCAGACAATCCGAAGCCGAGGAAATCAAAGGCGAGGATCTTTCGCCCCGGCATCAGGTTGACCACGTGCCGCCAGTCATAGGAACTGGTGGGAAAACCGTGGAGCAGCACGAGCAGCGGGCCTTCGCCGTCCTGGAAGAAGGTGTGGATTGAATGGCCGCGGAAGTCTGCCCGCTTGCCTTTCAGGCGCCAGGTCTCGACCCGTTCGGTGATGTTCTGGCTCATACCGCCACCGCCACACCGTCTCGGATCTCGCACACGATCTCGCGGGCGCGTTCGAGTCCCGCCGTCTGGCAGAGCTCGCTGCGGACCAACTTCGGCACATCGACCCGGTCGAGGTACCAGGGGTAGAACTTGCGCAGATACCGGCCCGCCCGATCCTCGCCCATGTGGGCTTCGGCGCAGTCGATCACCCAGAGCAGTTCGTCCATGACTTCGGCCGGCTCCGGCGGATCTACCCGCTGGCCGGTCAGCTCGGCGAACACCCAGGGATAGCCGAGCGCGCCGCGGGCGACCATAACCGCGTCCGCGCCGGACTCCTCGTAGGCAATTCGCGCGGTCTCGGCCGTGCTCAGGCCGCCCGAGATGATCATCGGCACGTCGATCGTCTCGGTCAGCTCGCGGGCCATCGCGTAGTCCGGCTGACCCTTGTGGCCCTGCTTGGCGACCCGCGGGTGGAAGCCGACCGCGGCGACGCCGGCCTCGTCGACCAGGCGGACCGCGAGGTCGAAGCCCGATCGGTCGCCGGGCATCAGGCCCGAGCGGATCTTGACGGTCACCGGCAGACCGCTGCCGGTGCGGGCGGCCCGCGCCAGGTCGAGCGCCAGCTCCGGGTCGGCCAGCAGCTCCGCCCCGGCGCCGGTCTTCCTGACCTTGGGGACCGGGCAGCCCATGTTGATGTCGATCAGGTCGGCCCCCGACGCGGCGGCGATCCGGGCGGCGGACTCCATCGCCTCGGGATCCTGGCCGAACAGCTGCATCGAGACCGGGTGCTCCTCCGGATGGATGCGCATCAGCTCGTTCATCGTCTTCTCGTTGCCATAATGGAGCCCGAAGCTCGAGACCATCTCGGAAACCGCGAGGCCGGCCCCGTATCGCCTGGCCTGAAGCCGCACGAACCAGTTACCGATGCCGGCCAGCGGCGCGAGCAGGACGCGGTTCGAGATCCGGACTCCGCCGATCTCAAAGGGGTCGGTCAGGGAATGCTGCTCAGCCACGGTTTCGCTCGTGGATGATGCGCAGGCCCTTGAGGGTGAGCAGGTCGTCGATCTCGGTGATCGTCTCGGTATACGGCACGACGACCGAGGCGAGGCCGCCGGTGGCGATGAACTTCGCGTTGCCACCGAGCTCGGCGTTGATCCGACGCCCCAGCCCGTCGACCAGGCCGGCGAAACCGAACAGGACTCCGGACTGGATCGCCGTCCGCGAATTCGTCCCGATCGCCGACTTCGGCGCGTCGAGGTCGATCCGGGAGATGCGCGCGGCGCGTTCGGTCAGCGCGGTCAGGGAGATCTCCACCCCGGGCGCGATCGCGCCGCCGAGATAGGCCCCGTCGGCCGAGACCGCGTCGAAGTTGATGCCGGTGCCGAAGTCGACCCCGACGCAGACGTCACCGATCTGGTCGTAGGCGGCGATCGCGTTGACCAGCCGGTCGGCACCGACCTCGGTCGGATTGTCGATCTCGATCGCCATGCCGGTCTTGACCCCGGGGCCGACCAGCAGGCAGTCGACTTCCAGGTAACGCTCGGCCAGACGGCGGTACTCGTTGCCGAGCGGCGGCACCACCGAAGAGACGACGATCCCTTCGAGGTCGGAGAAACCGACGCCCCGCAGCTCCATCAGGCCGGACAGGCGCTCGGCCAGCTCGTCGCCGGTCGCCCCGGCGCGCGTCTGGAAGCGCCAGTGCTCGGTCAGGGCCTCGCCCCGGAACGCACCCACGTGAGTCTGTGTATTGCCTACGTCAATCGCTAAAAGCATCGGGGAGAGTGTCGCAGGAGTGGGCCGTCAGTGGGCCTGGCGGGACGCGATGCGGGATCGGCTTCTACACTGCTCAACCATGGACAAAGCGAGGCTTTACAACATCCCGGCATCCCACCCCGGATTCACGGCGGCGCTGATGCTCGATGCCAAGTCGGTTCCCTTCAAACGGATCGACCTCCTTCCGGTCGTTCACAAGGCGGTGCTCAGGGGCCTCGGCTTCCCCGGAACCACGGTCCCGGCGCTGAAGATCGACGGACGCAAGGTCCAGGGGACCGTGGCGATCGCCCGCGAGCTCGACCGGGTCAGCCCGGAGCCCCCGCTGCTACCGGAAGATCCGGCCCTCCGCGGACAGGTCCTGGGAGCCGAGAAGTTCGGTGACGAGGAACTCCAGCACCCGATCCGCCAGATCCTCTGGTGGCTGCTCAAGCGAAACAGCAAGCCGATGGCCAGCTACCTCGAAGGCTCCCACACCGGGATTCCGATCCCGATTGCAACCAAGACCGCCTGGCCGCTGGTCGAGGGCGCAGCCTGGTTCAACAAGTCCACCGACGAGAATGTGCGTGCCGCCCTCGCCGGCCTGCCCGATCAGCTCGACCTGCTCGACGCCTGGATCGCGGAAGGCGTGCTCGGTGGAGACCAGCTCAATGCCGCCGACTACCAGGTGGCCACCTCGATCGGGCTCGCGATGACTGTCGGTGACCTCCGGCCCCTCATCGAGAACCGACCGATCGGCAAGCTCGCCAATCGGGTCATTCCGGACTACCCGGGTTCGATGCCGCCCGGACTGCCCGATGCCTGGCTCGCCCCGCTGAGGTCCTAGGGCTCGAGGGTCCCGGCAAGCCGGACGGCGTCGTCGCCGTCGGGCAGATCTTCGAGAGCCGAACCGAGTCGCCTTCCGGCCGGTGTTGCCAAGTCCGGATCAAGCTCGAGCAGCGGCACCAGGACGAAGCGGCGGCTGGTCACTTCGCGGTGTGGCAGGGTGAGCCGTTCCGATTCGAACTCGAGATCGCCCAGCAGCAGCAGGTCGACGTCGATCTCCCGCGGTGAGTGTCGCGGCAACCCGGTTTCGCGGCCGCGCTCGGCCTCGACCGCCTTGAGCACGTCAAGCAGGGCTTCGGGTTCGAGGTCGGTGGTGACCCGGACCGCCGCGTTGAGGAAGTCGGGCTGGTCGAGGATCTCGCCGACCGGCTCGGTCTCGTACGCAGACGAGACAGCTTCGATCGTCAGTCCGTGGTCGCGGAGTGAGCGGATGGCCGCGTTCAGATGCCCGTACCGGTCACCGATGTTCGAGCCGAGGCCGAGATACGCGGTTCGCCCTGCCATGGCGGCTACCCGGCTACTCGTTGCCCGGTTCGGGCTCGCGTCTGAGGATCAGCTCGACCGCGGCGTCATCCATCAAGGTCGGGACCGGCGGCTCCGGCTTGGCGGCGCGGATGCGCACCAGGCTCACGTTGAAGCGCTCGAGGAACCGTTCGGCGATCACCGCGGTCAGGCGTTCCAATGTCAGATAGCTCCGCTCGGTCGCGATCTCAACCAGGTACTCGGTCACCGCGCCGTAGTCAGTGGTGCCGGCGAGTTCGTCGGTTTCGGTCGCGACGCAGTCGAGGAGCGTCAGGTCGACGTCGAAGACCATCCTCTGTCCCACCTCCCGTTCGGCCCCAGAGACCCCGTGATGGGTTCGCACCGAGACGCCGCGGAGTTCGATCGTCACAAGTGGATTGGGGTGGCCCGAGAACGGCATGTCCGAAACCTACTGTCCGCCGTCTGCCTGAGCCTTGATCGCTCCCGCGACACGCAGCGCCTGGACCACCGGGGCCACGTCGTGGACCCGGACCATGGCCGCGCCGCCACGGAAGGCTTCAAGACAGGCGGCGATCGTTCCGCCCAGCCGTTCGTCTTCAGCCGAACCGTCGATCTTGCCGATGAAAGCCTTGCGTGAAGGGCCGATCAGGACGGGCAGGCCGGTCGCTGCAAAGTCCTCGGTCGCCTCGAGCAGGGCGAGGTTGTGCCCGAGCGTCTTGCCGAATCCGATCCCGGGATCGATCCAGATCTTTCCGCGGTCGATTCCCGCCCGGACCGCCAGCTCGGCGCGCCCGAGCAGGAAATCCCGGACTTCGGTGACCACGTCGCTGTAGGTGGGGTCGTCCTGCATCGTCCGGGGGGTGCCAAGCATGTGCATCAGCACGACCTCCACCCCTCGCTCGGCGCAGAGCCCGGCCATCCCGTCATCCCCGCGGAGGCCGGTCACATCGTTGACGATCGTGGCCCCGCGGTCGATCGCGGCAGCCGCCACCGAAGCCTTGGCCGTGTCGATCGAGACCGGAACCGTTCCGGCCAGGCCTTCGACCACGGGAACGATCCGTCGCAGCTCTTCATCGGCCGGGACTGCCTCGGCACCGGGCCGGGTCGATTCCCCACCGATGTCAAGCACGTCAGCACCAGCCTCGATCAGCTCTTGGCCATGGGCAATCGCCTTGGCGGCATCAAAGAACTCACCCCCGTCCGAAAACGAGTCGGGCGTGACATTGACTATGCCCATGACTTTCATCGGGCTCCGCCACCTGACTCGAGGATCTCAGTGGCAGCCCGCCGACCCGACTGGATGGCCCCCTCCATGTACCCGGCCCACTCGCTGGCTGTCTCGGCTCCGGCCCAGTGAAGCGGCCCGATCGCTTCGCGCAGCGCCGGACCATGCGACGTCCAGGCACCGGGCGGAAGGTAGCCGCCGTAACAGCCACGGGCCCACTCGTCGGCCGCCCACACTTTTTCCACGTATCGCTCGGGGGTCGCCGCCTTGGCGCCGAAGAGCCGGGTCAGGCAGTCAGACACCAGCTGGCGGCGGACCGGCTGCGACAGGTCGCCGGCGTCGCGGGCCGCTTTGCCTTCGAGAAAGGCCAAAAGTACTCCCGGGCTGCCGTCCGGTGGCGAATTGTCGAAGACCACCGAGACCGGTCCGTCGGCGCTGGTCGCCTGGCCGGAAAAGCCCTGCTCCCGCCAGAAGGGCGTTGGGTAGATCGACATCGTCTTGATCACGCTGCCCTGGATCATGCGCTGGGTCAAGCCGTCCCGGATCGCCGGCAGGGCCGGTTCGTAGCTGATGCGGCCGGCCAGCACCGGCGGCAGTGCTACAACGACTTCGTCGGCGGTCACCTGGAGGCCGTCGGCGAGGACCATGATCCGGTCGCCGGACCAGAGGATCCGCCGGACCGGCGACTCCAGGCTGACCGGCCGGGCGAGGCCTTCGGCAAGCCGTTTGGAGATCAGTTGGGTACCGCCGAGAACGCGAGAATCCTGGGCGCCGCCCTCGGTGTCGAGCAGCAGATCGAGCGAGCCGGCCGAACGGACGTAAAAGAGCATGTGGAGCATCGAGACGTCCTCGGGCTCGGCTGCCCACACGGCTTCGATCGCCAGGCGCATCAGGTCCCGCGCCGCGGCCGTGCGCACGTGGCGGCGCATCCAGGTGTCGAAGGTCATGCGGTCGAGGTGGGCGAGCTCGCTTTCCCAGGGCCGGCCTGGGTCCACCTTCGCCGCGAGGCGATCGATCCGCTTCAGAGCGATGCCGACCTCGGCCAGCGCAACGGGATTCACCTTGGGGATCGTCCCGCTGTAGGCCTTCACACGGCCCCGCCGCTCGATCAGGTTCCGGCCTTCACCAAAGGTCGGAAAGGTCTCGAGACCCAGTTCAGGAATCAGCGCGAGGATCCGGTCCTGGCCAGGACCAACCCACTGACCACCGAGTTCAACGATCTTGCCATCCCCGATCGGCTCATTGACGGTCCGGCCCCCAACCCGGTCCCGGGCCTCAATGACCGCCACATCAAACCCGGCGGCCTCCAGAGCCCGAGCGGCGCTGAGGCCAGCAAGTCCTGCCCCGATAACCGCGACATCTGTGTCAACAGACTCCACGGGGTGAGGATAGTTGGCGATCCGGGTATGCGGGGACCGGTGTCGGTCTACCGCGAGGGCGGCCAAAAATCGGAACTAGGAGAACAAGCTCTTAGTTTTGCCCGGTGGTTTCAATCGATCAACGCAACAGTGAACATTGTTGCGTCGACCGATTGGAGATGAAAAGTGAGAAGTGCGACCCCTGGAGCCACCGGCAAACGCCTCGGCCACGCCGACCGGCAGAAGGTCTTTGACCT
>JAENWT010000026.1 GCA_016650125.1 Thermoleophilia bacterium | reverse complement strand
TACAAACTGCCCTAGAAGCCGTACTGCTCCTTGAGCTCCGGATCCTTTGCGGCCAGCATCTCGGCCAGTTCGACCATCACCTTGCACTGCTTCCAGGTGGCGTCGTCCTGCATCTTGCCGTCGATCATGTGGACACCGCGGCCGTCGGGAATGGCTTCGATGACCTTCTTGGCGAAGAGCACCTCGTCGGCCGGCGGCGAGAAGACCTTCTTGGCGATGCCGATCTGGACGGGGTGGAGGGACCAGGCGCCGACACAGCCGAGCAGGAAGGCCGAGCGGAACTGGGTCTCGCACCCCTCGACGTCCTTGATGTCGCCGAACGGGCCGTAGAACGGCAGGATGTCGTTCGAAGCGCAGGCATCGACCATGCGGGCGATCGAGTAGTGCCAGGGGTCCTGTTGGGCGGTTACGCGGGCGGCCTCAGGATCGTCAGCAATCGGATCTTCCATCGAGCGGTAGCCGGGGTGGCCGCCGCCGACGCGGGTGGTCTTCATGCGGCGCGACGCGGCGAGGTCTGCCGGGCCGAAGCTCATGCCCTGCATGCGCGGGCTGGCCGCGGCGATTTCTTCGAGGTTGGTCACACCCTGGGCGGTCTCGAGGATGGCGTGGACCAGGATCGGACGACTGACGCCGGCCTTGGCTTCGAGCTGGGCCAGAAGCTGGTCGATGTAGTGGATGTCCCACGGGCCTTCGACCTTCGGGACCATGATCACGTCGATCTTGTCACCAACTTGGGTGACCAGCTCGGTGATGTCGTCGAGTACCCACGGGCTTTCGAGCGAGTTGATGCGGGTCCAGAGCTGGGTCTCGCCGAGGTCGGCCTCTTTGGCGACCTTGATCAGGCCTTCACGGGCGGCGATCTTGTTGTCGACCGGGACGGCGTCTTCGAGGTTGCCGAGGAGGATGTCGGCCTGCTTGGCCATGTCCGGAACCTTGGCCGCCATCTTCGGATTCGAGGCGTCGAAGAAGTGGATCATCCGGGAGGGACCAAACGGCACTTCGGTGATCGGATCGGGCGCGCCGATCGCCATGGGCTTGAAGAAGTTACGGGGGTTGCGCAAGGGGCTCCTTGTGGTCGTTTCGAAACTCGTCTGGGGCGCGGAAAGAGGGTTCTGGCACCATCCGAAAGCGTATATGGAACGGGACATAAGCCGATGCCCGATCCGGCGCTCCCCGAAACTGCCTCCCCGGTATCCTTAGTAGTCCCTTTTGCCCGTCCCTCGTGCGCTGCTTTTCGCGCCACAGCGGGCTTCTACTCAGCAGCGCCCACCGAACCGAAGAGGAGCCATGTCCGAGAACAGCTACCAGGAGATCACCGACGACCAGAAGGCCATCATCGAGATGGTCCACCAGTTCGTCGACGAGCAGATCATCCCGAACGCCGAGCATTTCGATGCCAACGACGAGTTCCCGGAGGACATCGTCGAGCAGATGAAGGAACTCGGTCTCTTCGGCGCCATGATCCCCGAGGAGTACGGTGGAATGGGCCTCGATCTCTCTACGTACGAGCTGATCGTCGAAGAGCTTTCCCGCGGCTGGATCTCGATTTCCGGCGTGGTCAACACCCACTTCATCGGCGCCTACCTGCTGGACAAGTTCGGCAACGACGAGCAGAAGCAGAAGTACCTGCCGAAGATGGCGACGGGCGAAATGCGCGCCGCTTTCTCGCTGTCCGAGCCGGAAGTCGGCTCTGACGTCCAGGGCATCAAGACGACCGCCAAGAAGGGCGACGACGGCAAGTACGAGATCAACGGCCAGAAGATGTGGGTCACGAACGGTCTCGGTTCCAGCCTCGTCTTCCTGCTCGTCAAGACCGACAGCGACGCCAGCCCGCCCTACAAGGGCATGACCTGCTTCATCACCGAGAAGGAGCCGTGGGTCGGCGAGAACACCGGTGAGTACGCCGGTCTGGTCGTTCCCCCGAAGATCAAGAAGATGGGCTACAAGGGCGTCGAGTCGACCGAGCTGGTCTACGACGGTTACAAGTGCCCGGCCGAGAACATCCTCGGTGGCGAAGAAGCCGGCCTGAACAAGGGCTTCGGCCAGATGATGGACGCGCTCGAAGTCGGCCGCGTCAACGTCGCCGCCCGTGGCGTCGGGATCGCCCAGCGCGCTCTCGAACTCGCCCTCAAGTACAGCCAGGAGCGAAAGACCTTCGGCAAGCCGATCGCCCAGCACCAGGCGATTCAGTTCAAGCTGGCCGATATGGCCACCAAGCTCGAAGCTGCCCGACTCGTCACCCGCAAGGCCGCCAAGATGAAGGACGCGGGAATCCGCTCCGACCTCGAGGCCGGCATGGCCAAGCTGATCGCATCCGAGACCGGCAAGGAAGTCGTCGAAGACTGCTTCCGGATCCACGGTGGTTACGGCTACTCGAAGGAATACGAGATCGAGCGCCTCTACCGCGACGCCCCGCTACTGCTGATCGGCGAAGGCACCTCGGAGATCCAGCGCATGGTCATCGGCAAGAAGCTGCTCGAGCGCAACAAGATCTGATCTGACTTGGACCACGGATCCGGGGTTGATTCCGGGTCCGTTTTCCTGAGACACTCACTTCATGGCATCCACAGCGCAGATGATTGAGACCGCCGTCACCCACCTCCAGGAGGAGCTGCCGGCACTTAAAAAGCTGAAGTTGATCTTCGGACTCGATCTGCGAGCCAGAGGAGACATGCAGACCTACCGGGTTGAGGTACCCGGGCCGAAGGTGAGCAAGGGACGGGGAGAGGATGAGCGATGCCGGGTCGAGATCGACCGGCAGCAGTTCAACCAGCTGGCCGATGAGAAGAGCACCGTTGCTTCTTATCGCCGTGCTGCGGAAACGGGACATATCCGTTTCGAGGGTGATTCGAACGTCGCCAAGTTGATTACGAGGGTGTTCGAATCCCACGAGCAGCGCGAAAAGCTGAAAAAAGTCCACTGAGATCCGCCGGGCCTCACGCCCGCGGTCACACCAACCAAGGAACCAACAAAAACATGAGCGAAGAAGCAACCAGCGATTTCACGACCGACCAGGCCGAGCGCGAAGAATCGGGCTCCCACCCCTACGGTCGTTACCTCGAAGAGTTCGAGGTCGGCGCCATCTACAAGCACATGCCGGCCAAAACCGTGACTGAGTCGGACGACCATCTTTTCTGCCTGCTCACGATGAACCATCACCCGCTCCACATCAATGATGTTCACGCCCACGCCTCACAGCAGGGCAAGAACGTAGTGGTCGGACCGCTCGTCTATTCGCTTGCCGTCGGCATGTCGGTCTCGGACTTCTCGGGCAAGGCGATCGCCAACCTCGCCACCGACGAGCTGAGCCACCCGAACCCGGTCTTCCACGGAGACACGCTCTTCTGCGAGTCCGAGGTCCTCGATGTCCGCGAGTCGAAGTCGAAGCTCGACCGAGGCCTCGTAAAGGTCCAGACGAGGGTCTACAACCAGGACGGCGTCCTTGTAGCCCAGTTCAAGCGAACGGCCCTCATTCCGCGCAAGGTCCACGGAACGCCGATAGCCGAAGAAGGCGCAGTCGAGTAACGCTTCGGCCGCCGAGATCCCGAAAGTCAGGGATAATCCCTGACTTTCGGGATCTCGCGGCCTGAACTTCCGGTTAGCCTGCTGAGGACACCGGGTACCCTCCGTGTATGGACTTCAAGAAACTTGGACAGCAGGTCGGCCAGCTCAAGAAGCAGGCCGAAGACAAGCTTGGTGACCGGGCCGAGCCGGACAACCTCAAGCGTGACGGCAAGGAACTGCGCAACATCATGAGCGGCGACGGCTCCCTGGCGGAGAAGGCCAAAGAAGCCAAAGAGAAGCTGGTCGACCGCGACCCCGGCAAGCAGTCCGACACCGCTACTTCAGCCGAGTCCACGGAGCCGAAGGCGCGTGCCGAAGCGGCCGCGGCAGCAAAGAAGCCGGCGGACCCGCCACCATCGAAGCCCAGCTCTTCAGATACGGCTCAGTGAGGGTTCTCTGAGGCGTGGGCCGGGGGGCGGGACTCTTCGGCCAGTGAAGTGATCTCCAGGGCGCCACGGGCCGCCTCGGCGAGCACCTCGGATGCCTCTTCGGCCGAGCGAGCGTAGAGCTCGACCAGCATGTGGACCGCGATCTGGTCGTCGTGGTGCTTGTGGAAACGCACGTGGGTGAAGAACTCGCGGGTCCCGGGGTCGCCGAAGGCTCCGTAGGTGAGGAAGTCGACTGCCTCCGGGCCGGAGCAGGCCTCGACCTGGTCGCCCTCGACGGTGACCGTGCAGGAGGCGACCCAGGGCGTTCCAGCCACCAGCCGTTCCCAGCGGTCCTCGATCGGCACCACCCGGTCGCGGTCGAAGGTGAGGTGCGGCTGGTCGTGCATGCAGTCGAGGCATTGGACCACCGACTCCTGGACCTCGTCGACGCCTTCGGCCGGCAGGCCCGTTTCCGGGTCGATCGTCCGAATCGCGTCGTAGTGGACCTGGACTTCCAGGTTGCGTGACCAGCACCGGTAGCAGCGCAGCCAGGCGGAGATGCCGTCGTTCATGCTCAGCCGCAACTCCCCACTACTGCGCCTTGTTGATCGCGTCGATGATCGCCTGGGACGTCTGGGTGTCGTCGATCGGCGTGAGCTTGCCCTTGGAGTCGCGGATGGCGAAGGAAGGCGTGCCACTGAAGCCCTGCTTGATCGCTTCGTTGTCGATATCGAGCAGGACGTTTTCGAGATCCGGCTTCTCACGATCGACGTTCCACTTGTCGATGTCCTTGATGCCGGCCTTCTCGGCGATGTCGGTCATGAAGTCGTCGGTGACGTAACCGGTGTTCTCGAGCTCCTGATTGGCGTAGAAGTTCTCGAGGTAGGACCAGGCAAGGTTCTGCTCGCCGGCGGCCAGGGCCGCCTTGGCCGCGAGGGTGGAGTCCGCGCCGAGGACCGCCCAGTTCTTGAACTCGAAGTTGGCCTTGCCGGACTTGATCGGGCCGGCGATGACGTCGGGAAGGATCTCGTCGGCGTACTGCTTGCAGATCGGGCACTGGAGGTCACCAAATTCGACCAGGGTGACCTTGGCCTTGGGATCGCCGAGCACGGAGCCGTTCTGCGGGATACCGGCCAACTGCTCGCTTACCGAAGAGGAATCCTTCGCAGGCGAATCGTCCCCCTTTTTCGACAGGGCGAAAACCACGCCGATGATCGCGATGATCGCGACGAATGCCGCCACACCGACGATCTTCATCAGGTTTTCACGGCGGTCGCCGCCCTTCGCTTGGGCCTCTGCCTTGAGACGTTTTTCGCGAAGCTCTTTTCTCTTCTGCTGCGGTCCGGTAGCCATTGGCGGCTGATGCTATCTAAATGCCGGAAAACGGGCCCCGGGTTAGGCGAGAGTTAGGTTTCGGGCGCTTCGTCAACCGGTTCGGCGACGTCGTCCTCGTACTCGTCGAGCCCGAAATAGCTGAACATCCGAGTCGTGTTGACCACAAAGAGCATCGTCATCACGACGGCGCTCGTTACGCACCACTGGCAGATCGCGAGGATCTCCCAGAGTTCGAGGTAGGTCAGGTAGAGACTGAAGCCGAAGCCGAAAAGAGCAAGGACGAACCCGGCCACGCGGGCCCGGTCGCCGTTCCAGATCGAGGCTCCGAGAAGCAGGGCGTATCCGATGAAACCGAAGATCGAGACGTGGACACCGCCGAGGTGGGAATAGTCGCTCTTTTCCACCAGGCTGCAGCCGCCTCCGCCGCTGATGCACTGGGGGACCTCGTTGAGGACCTGCGTCTTGTAGACGACGTAACCAGAGACCAGGAGCCCGAGGCCACTCAGAACACCGGCTGCGATTCGAAGAACCTTTTCGCCTCCGGAACCCCTCAGCGCGGCGAACACGGCGGCCAGCGTGGCCACGGTGATGACGATGAGCAGCACCACGACCTCGGTGGGGATCCCCCGCTGGAGGAGGGTCAGTTGATCGGACACTCGAAGGACCCTATACGGGCTGGGCTGCCGGGCTTTCGGCCTGGCCGTGGCGCTGGGCCACGAGTTCGACGATCTCGGCCATGATCTCGTTCATGTCGAAGTCTTTCGGTGTGTAGACGCCGGCAACGCCACTTTCGATCAGGCTGATTGCGTCCTCCGGCGGGATGATGCCACCGGCCACGACCGGCACGGTCAGGCCTTCTTCAGCGAGCAGCCGCACCACTTCCGGGACCAATTCGAGGTGCGAGCCGGAAAGGATCGAGAGGCCGACCACGTCGACGTCCTCCTGGAGCGCCGACTCGGCGATCTGCTCCGGCGTCAGGCGGATTCCCTGGTAGACGACCTCCATGCCGACGTCGCGGGCGCGCAGGGCAATCTGCTCGGATCCGTTGGAGTGACCGTCGAGTCCGGGCTTGCCGACCAGGATGCGGATACGGTGGCCAATTTCTTCCGAGACTTCATTGACCCGGTCGCGGGTCGCGGTGAGGGCTTCACGGTCACCCGCCGGAGCGGCACCGCCGACGCCGGTCGGGCCGCGGTAGGCGCCGAACACTTCGCGCAGGGTGGCGGCCCATTCGCCGGTCGTCGCTCCTGCCTTGGCTGCGGCAATCGTTGCCGGCATGATGTTCTCGGTGTCACCGGCGGCGACCCGGGCGACTTCGGCGAGGGCGGTGGTCACCGCATCATCATCGCGGTCCGCGCGCCAGGCCTCGAGGGCTTCGGTGCGCTCGCGCTCGACCTCGGGATCGGGCTTCATGATTCCGCCGTCGGAGCTCTTGGTGAGCGGCGATTCCTCGGTGGTGGTGTACGTGTTCAGGCCGACCACTTTTTGCTCGCCGTTCTCGATCCGGGCAAAACGTTCGCGCTGGGATTCGACCAGGCGGGCCTTCATGTAAGGCACGGCGGCAACGGCGCCGCCCTTTTCTTCGACGACGGCGATCTCGTCCTTGGCGCCGGCGGTGAACTCGTCGACCAGGCCTTCCATCACCTTGGATCCTTCGAAGATGTCGGGATACTCGAGCAGGTCGGTTTCGAAGGCCAGCACCTGCTGGATCCGCAGGCTCCACTGCTGGTCCCAGGGGCGGGGGAGGCCCATCGCTTCATTCCAGGCCGGCAGTTGCAGAGCTCGGGCCCGGGCGTCGCGGGACATAGTCACGGCAAGCGCCTCGAGCACGATGCGCTGAACGTTGTTCTCCGGCTGGGCCTCGGTCAGTCCGAGCGAGTTGACCTGGACGCCGTACCGGAAGCGCAGCATCTTTTCGTCGGTGACGCCGTACCGCTCGCGGCCGATCTCGGTCCAGATCCGGCCCATCGTCTTCAACTTGGCGATCTCCTCGATGAAGCGGATGCCGGCGTTGACGAAGAACGAGATGCGGCCGAAGACCTTGGGGAAATCCTCCTCGGCGACCTGGCCGCGGGACTTGACCTCGTCGAGCACGGCCACAGCGGTCGAGATCGCGTAGGCGATCTCCTGGATCGGCGTCGCTCCGGCCTCCTGGAGGTGGTAGCTGCAGATGTTGATCGGGTTCCAGCTCGGGACCTCGTTCACGGTGAAGGCGACCATGTCGGCGATCAGGCGCATCGACGGCTCGGGCGGGAAGGCGTAGGTGCCGCGGGAGAGGTACTCCTTGATGATGTCGTTCTGGGTCGTGCCCTTGAGCTCGGAGCGGTCGACGCCGGTTTCTTCCGCGGCGGCCACGTAGAGCCCGAGCATCCAGGCAGCGACGGCGTTGATCGTCATCGAGGTGTTCATCGTCTCGAGAGGGATCTGGTCCATCAGCGTCTCCATGTCGCCGAGGTGGGCAACCGAGACGCCGACCTTTCCGACCTCGCCCCGCGAGAGGATGTGGTCGGGGTCGTAGCCGGTCTGGGTGGGCAGGTCGAAAGCGACGGAAAGACCGGTCTGACCCTTGGCCAGGTTGCCGCGGTAAAGCTCGTTCGAACGCTTGGCATCGGAATGGCCCGCGTAGGTGCGCATCACCCAGGGGTGGTCCTTCTCGGGCAGACGATGGTCGCTCATACCTAGGAAAGATACCGCCCGAACCGTTCCGGAAAGGCTTCGGTCACCATCCCCCGAGGCGCACCTTTCGCCGCCCGCGGTGTTTAGGCTCTTTGTATGCGTCTACTCCACATTCACAAGACCGGATCGTCCCTTCGCCTGATTCTGGCTTCGGGTCTGGCCCTCGCCTGCCTTTCGATTGCCGCTTCTTCGGCCGATGCCGCTTCGATCACTACTTTCAAGAACTCGCTTCAGTCGACGACTGCACGCAAGGAGATCAAGCAGTACAGCGGTAAAGCCAACTGCGACCGGGGTGGTTCGAAGAAGTCGTTCCGGCTCGAAGTCGGCAAACGTACGAAGGAATGCGCTTTCCGTGTCCCGTTCGTCGGCCGCAACGTCGGCATCACGGCGACCGGCCGCCTCTTCAAGTCGACGCCGAAGAAGGTGAAGTCCCAGGCCTACCTCTCGGTGAGCGTGCGCCAGGATACGGACGGCAGTCGCTACCAGCTCTGCGTGTTCCCGAGCGGACACCGTTTCCAGCTCCGCAAGATCTTCCCCAACGGCAAGATCCAGAATCTCGAAAACGGCAAGGCCGGCAAAAAGATCGCAGGATTCAGCGAGGCCAACCGGCTTACCCTGCGCGCCTACAACGATCAGCAGGGCAACCCCTCCGGTTCCGCCGGGATCGTCGCCTCGGTCAACGGGCACCGGCTGGCGGCCGTGGTTGACCCGCGCGGCAACTCGCTCGAAGGGCAAGACACCACCTTCTCGATCGGTTCCAAGAAGAGTGCCCGGGGTGCCCGGGGCAGCTTCGTCAAGCTCTCGGGAACCCAGCCCGACCCCTTCTAGGGGCCGGGGTCATACCGAGCGGTTCAGCCGCTGGCGATCGGTGTGCACCAGATCGGCAGCAGCGGCTTCACGTAGAGGTCGATGATCTCTTCGCGGTGGGCCGACAGTTCTTCGGAGTACCAGTAGCGCTCGAAGTCCTTCTTGTCATTCCAGATGGTCAGCTGGCGGAAGATCAGGGGATCTTCGACCGAGCGGTAGATCTGCCAGCTCTCGGCGCCGTAGTTCGTCGCCTTGGCCGCGGCCGGCTCCCACAGATCGAGCCAGCGCTGCGTCCTGAACGGAGTCACGTGCCAGGAAATCTCGGAAATGTAGTTAGCCATGCCCTGCTGCTCCTTACCGGCTAAGCGCCGACTTCGGCCCGGATCGCTCCGGGGCCTTCGATTTCGCGGCCTTCGTCTTCGTCCTTCGCGCCGACCAGGATGGCGATCTTGCCGAGGTGCTTGTTCTCGTGGAGCAACTGGTGGGCATCGGCCACACCGTCGTATTCCATCGTCTTCCAGAGCACGGGGCTGACCTTGCCTTCGGCCATCAGCTGGTTGGCCTTCATGCATTCGTAGGCGTTCGCGAAGTGCGAGCCGATGATCTGCTTCTGGCGCATCCACAGGTAACGCACGTCGAAGTCGAGGTTGTAGCCCGAGGTGGCGCCGCAGATGACGACCTTGCCGAATGGCTTGACCACGAAGACCGAGGTCGGGAAGGTTGCCTGGCCGACGTGTTCGAAGACGACGTCGGGGGCATCCCCGAGGATCCCTTTGACCTTCTTCGCGAAGTCACGGGAGATCTTGAAACGGGCCTTCTCTTCGTCCTTGTCCTCGTTGCCGGTCCGCATCATGCCGGAGAACTCGTTCCGGTTGATGTAGTCGACCGCGCCGAGCCTCTTGACCAGTTCGCCCTTCTCGTCGGAAGAGACGACGCCGACCGCGTTTGCACCGGCGGCCTTGCAGAGCTGGACTGCGAAAACGCCGAGTCCGCCGGCTGCGCCCCAGATCAGCACGTTGTGGCCGGGCTGGATCTTCGCCTGGTCGATCAGCATGCGATACGCGGTGAAGTAGGTGAGTCCGTACGAAGCGGATTCGGCCCACGAGAGGTTCTTCGGCTTCGAGAGCAGCTGCTGGGCCTGGACCTTGGTGTACTGGGCGAACGAGCCCCAGGTGGTCTCGTATCCCCAGATCTTCTGGCTGGGAGCGGCGAGCGGGTCGAGTCCGTGGACTTCGACGTCCTCGTATGAGGCCTGGTTGCAGTGGACTACGACTTCGTCGCCCGGCTTCCAGCGGGTCACGCCTTCGCCGACCTTCCAGACGATGCCCGAGGCATCGGAGCCGCCGATGTGGTGTCCGTACTCGGGGTGGTCGCCGTAGCCGAAGACCGAGACGGGCTTGCCGAGGGCGGCCCAGACGTTGTTGAAGTTCACGCCGGCCGCCATCACGCGGACGATTACCTCGAAGGCACCCGGTTCCGGGGTCTCGATCTCTTCGAGCTTGAAGGCGTCCTTGGGCTCACCCATGGTTTCCTCCCGAATGACCCATGCGGACATGGTTTCGGGGAGTTCTCCGGGCTCAACGTCAAGCTTGCTCACATCAGCGAGGTCTAGTGGCACTTCGCTCCTCTCGGGTTCGGGAAGGGTCCGCGCATCCTACATTCGCGGCGCTGGCAAAGGTGCTCCCCTAGATGATTGATTCCTAATTCCCCCACGCCCGGATGACGCGCCCGATACTGCGCATATCTTCGTCATCGGACTCGAACTTGCCACCGGCAAGCCCTCCGCCCGATTCCTTGATCTGCTTGATCGGGCGCGCCCCCGGACGCCCGGTAATTAGGAATCAACCATCTAGGGCGTGAGCAGGTCCCCTGAAGCGGAAACCCGGCTGGGTCCGACCGCGAACCTCGCCGTGCCGGAACTGGCCGGTGAGCTGAAGCGGTAGATCCCGGTCGGCAGCGCCGCCTGGAAGGAACCGGATCCGGTCGCGGTCAGCGGTTCGGAGCGTTCCACGGGGCCTTCGAGGATCAGCTCGGTGTTGCGGTTGGTGAGGTTTGAGATCGCGACCGCAACGACGGCCGGCGCCTTCGGATTTGCCTGGCCCTCCGTCGCGAGCTGGTTCTGGTTGATGTTCACCGGGCGTTTGCCGGGGACACCGACGGCCAACGGAGAGACCTCGATCGTGTCGTCCGAGATCGAGATACTGACCACCGGAGGGACCGGCGGCCGCGGGTTGTTTTCGTGGGTCTCGGAGCCGCAGGCGGATAGCACGACTCCCGCGGCCAGAACTGCTGTGATGCAAAACACTGTTCCCCTCACGGACAGCAATGTATCCGACCGGGTGGCGTCAGCCCATCCACACCGACTTGCGCTCGCCGATCATGTCGTCGAGCTGCAACTGGATCCGTGCCCTGATGCGCTCCGAGATGTTCTGGATCTCGGCCGGATCGTCGGCGGTTTCCGGCGGGTACTGGCTCATGTCGACCGGTTCCATGAAGCTGATCTTGAACTTGGACGGCATGTACATAAGCGGCGCCGCCAGGCCGAAGTGGGGAAAGGATGGTGTGATCGGGAAGTAAATGAGCCCGCTGAGCTTCTGCAGCGTTCGCATGTGGGCGAAGATCGGCATCGCTTCTTCGGCGCCGATTACCGCGATCGGCACGATCGGCACCCCCGCCCGGATTGCGGTGCGCACGAAGCCGCCACGCCCGAAGCGCCGCAGCCGGTACCGCTGCCAGTAAACCTTGCGTGATCCTTTCTGGCCCTCGGGGAAAATGATCGCGAGGCGGCCTTCGTCCTTCAGCAGGCGCTGCGCGTTCTCGCGGTGGGCGGGAACCAGCCCCATCTTGCTGACCAGCATCGAGACTCCGGGGTACCCCTTGAACCAGTTCTCGCCCAGCATGTAGAGCGGGCGCGGCGTCTCGTGCTCGTTGCGGATCGCCTGCATGATCATCGGCGCGTCGGGCGGCAGGGCGCCGGAATGGTTCGAGACGAGCAGGGCTCCGCTGTCGGAAGGCACGTTCTCGATGCCTTCGACTTCGACGCGGAACCAGTAGCGGTAATAGAAGTTGAGTATTGGCTCGAGGCGGGAGACCATGTCTTCCGAGCGGCCCCAGTCGTCGAGCGAACGCTCCGGCTCCGCCGCCGGCAGGAGGTCGCTCAGGTCAGCTACGGCCCCTTCGAACTCTTCCGGGGAAGGGGGATCGGGCAGCGGGCTGGCGTAGTCGTCGGCCCGGGGGTCCCAGGACGGGATCATTTCCTGCGGCAGCGCCGGTCGGGCTGCCGCCGCCGGCTCCGGATCCTTGCCGCCGAAAAGGGGACTGTCGGCGCCGAGCGTCTTGCCGCCGAGGCCCTGCGCCCGGCCGCTCATGACAACTCCTCCAGGAACGGCAGCTCGATCACTTCGGCTTCGACCTCGTCCTCGCCGGACGAGACGAGCACGGTGGTCCCGGGCTCGGCTTCCTTGCGCAGGATGGCCATGCCGATCTGCCCGGTGGCCGGCGAAAGCACCGCCGTGCCGACCGAGCCGAGCTCGCGGTCACCGAGGCGGACGACTGACCCCGCCTCCACCGGGGCCGCGAACTTCAGCCCTCGCAGGTGGCGATTCGGCCTGCCCTTGTAATGAAGCCTCGCGACCGGTTCCTGGCCGATGTAACAGCCCTTGGTGAAGTTCACCGCGGCTTCGACGATGCCGGCTTCGGCCGGCATCGAGGCCTCGGTCATGTCCCGGCCGAAGCGGGGACGGCCGGTCTCGACCCGCAGGATCTCGGCCGCGGCTTCGGACACGGGGACGGCGCGGCGCGATTCGAGCTCGGCGGTGACCGCGTCCACCGAATCGTCCGGGACGATCACGTCAAGGCCCAGGTCGGTGGCCACCACGAGCGTCTCGACGCCGGCGAAGGTGCCCGTGACCGAGTTGTATTCGCCTCCCGGGGCCAGCCCGGTGACTTCGTAAGAACCGGGCCCGATCAGGGAAAGGATCGTCCGGCCGGCCGCTTCGACCTCGACTTTGCGGCCGATCTTGTACATCGAAAGGTGCTTGAGTACCCCGGGGCCGGCGTCGCCTTCGGTATCGATCCAGAACTCGGCCTCGCCGGTCCGCAGGATGCGCAGGTCCGACTGCAGGTGGCCTTTGCGGTCGAGCAAAGCCGCGTAACACCCGGCACCGGAGGCCAGCTCTTCGACGTCGTTGGTCACCTGGCCCTGGAGGAACTCCGCGGCCTCGGGTCCGGAGGCGGTCAGGCTGAAGCGCCCGGACCGGCTCAGCAGCCCGCATTCCTCGCGGATCTGCCGGTATTCGGCGTCGAGATCTGGGGTGGAGGCGGTGGTCATGCTTCGATTCTACGAGAGCGGCAGCCGCGGCCCGGTCCTGCGGCGGCCGGTAGTCTTTCCCCGATGGCGCTGGCTCAGGACTTTCAGGAAGTGCTCGATTCCCTCCCGGATGACTGGACAGACGTCGAGTTCGATCTGCGGATCGATGACGAGACGCGTTATATCGACGCCGCAGTCAACATGAGCCTGATCAACGCGCAGCCCTATTCGCGGGCCGACTGGCACTGGCGGGTCGCCGTCGCTCACAGCTTCGGACGGGCCGCGGCCCCCGAAACGGTGCTCGGCGTCCTCAAGAAGATGGATGCCGAGGGCTTCGCCGGTGAGATCCAGATGCGCGAGGTGCGTGAAGGCCGGTCCGAGGTCGTCCAGATGTGGGGCCGGCCGGAGAGCGTGCGCGAAGAGTTCCGCCAGCGCCGCTCGATTTAGGCCGGGCGCCAGGATGGCAAGGGTTTTCGCCTGTGTCGCCGACCTGATGCTGGCCAGCCGGGTGAAGGAGAGTCTGGTCAGTGCGGGGCACGAGGTCACGCTGGCGGCGGTCCTGCCCGAGCGGGTCGACGCCGATCTGATCGTGTGCGATCTCGATACGACCGACCCGGTGGCGGCAGCCGCGCTGGAGCCACCTTCGATCGGCTTCTATTCGCACACCGACGTCGAGACCCGCCGCCGGGCGCTCGAGGCCGGGGTGGACCTGGTGATCCCCCGTTCACGCATGGCCCGCGAATTGCCCGATCTGGTGGGCGGATTGCTTTGACCCAAAAGAGAGCCGGGAGACCCGCCCGCTACGGCAGGCATATACACTCGCGGCCGGTATTGGCCCACAGGTATAAAGCGGCTCGGTGAAGTTAGACTGATGCTCGCCCACCACTCACGGGCAGTAATCGAAATAAAGCCACGGGAGGTTTGACTTACATGCAAGATCGCGGACTCGCCGCATACATCGCTGAACTGGTCGGAACTTTGTTCCTGGTCTTTTTCATCACTAGTGTCGGTGTCCTCTTCATCTCGGTAGGAGAGTCGGCTTCGTTCGGTTCTGACTTCGCGGTGATCGGCCTCACTTATGGCTTCATCCTCTGCATCCTCATCATCGGGATAGGCATAGCCAGTGGTGGTCACTTCAACCCCGCAATCACCTTCGGTGCTGCGCTCATGAAGAAGATCGCGCCAGTTGACGCGGTCATCTACATCCTGGCCCAGCTCTCCGGTGGTGTTCTCGGAGCGCTGCTGACCAAGGCTCTGCTTGAAGACGAAGGGCGCGCTTCCAATTACGGAGCCGCGACCATCAGTCCGTTGCTCGGTGGCGCCACTCAGGGCTTCATCGTCGAAGGCCTCGGCGCCTTCCTGCTCGTCCTGACCGTCCT
Source organism: Thermoleophilia bacterium (assembly GCA_016650125.1). GTDB lineage: Bacteria > Actinomycetota > Thermoleophilia > Solirubrobacterales > 70-9 > 67-14. Next base: position 18,179 of record JAENWT010000026.1, on the reverse strand, counting down.
GGCCGTGGCGCTGGGTATCAAGGCGAAGAAGGAATGGGCCCCGCTGGCGATCGGCCTGACCTTCGCCGCGATCGGCATGGTCTTCGGACCGCTGACCGGCGCTTCGGTCAACCCGGCCCGCTGGTTCGGCCCGGCCCTCGTCTCCGGTGAGTTCGGGGATGCATGGGTCTATGTGCTCGCCCCACTCGTCGGTGCTGCACTCGCCTTCGCGTTCTACAAGTTCGTGATCGAGAAGTCAGCCTCCGAACTGGAGCCGACCTCAGTCTCGCCGGGCAGCCAGTCCTGAGTTGACGCTGCCTCGCAGCTGAAAGCTACGTCGAAAGGGCGGCCAACGGGCCGCCCTTTCTCGTGCAGACCTGAGGTGGCGGGCGGCCCTCAGGAACGACCTAAGCGCGCCTGGCTTCGTCGACACTCGCTCGGCTCGCTCATTGACGGAAGTCAAATCGCTTCACCGGCTCGTTTACTCCTCGCCAGCCACGCTTAGGACGTCCTTGAGAACCACCCACTTGCGGTCTTTGAAAAGCCGAGCGCCGCAAGCCCGCAAAGAGGGAACTGATCGGGATTGTGCCGAAATAGTCGGCACAATCCCGATCGGTTCGCTTGCGGGTTCGAAGTGACCGGGATCGAGGCCACATAGTGGCCCTTATCCGGGCCACTTCTCCGAAATCAGCCCGAATGACGAACTGGGTCGGTTTCGACCCGGCGACCTCGGGCCTCGAACCGACCCAGAATGAGATTTTCCCGTTGCCATGGGGTTTCTGTGCCGCGTTTTGGTCCTATATGCACCAAACGCGGCAAAGAAATGACCTACCGGCTCCATGGTCAGGCGGCCCTGGGGCGTCAACGAAGCGTTAGCGTGCACTTCCATCCGGGTGTCTCCTTGCGGCTGGTTGTCAGATACCTCCAGCATGCAGGGTCCACCCGGATTTAAGGAACAACGTGCTTAGGAATTACAACTAGACGAGACATCGAAGTTGGTTTTACGAACGTATTCCGACGCAGACTGATTTCGGAAATACCAACTTTGATGCAGTTATTCAGAACTGTTACCTCTTTGAGAGGGCAAAAACTAAGAGCTTGTTCTCCTGGTTCCGATTTGTGCCCGCCCCCGCGGTAGACCGATCTGAAAGTCTGGAGACATGCCCGCCTTCCCCGTCATCCTCGCCTCTGGCTCCCCGCAGCGCCGGGAGATCCTCGAGCGCCTGGACCTCGAATTTGAAGTCAAGGTCTCCGGGGTTGAGGAGATCGTTCATGGGAATCCGGCCGAAGTCGTGCTCGCCAACGCGTTGCTCAAGGCGAGGGCGGTGTCTGAGGAGGGCTCGATCGTCATCGGCTGCGACACCGATGTCGTGGTCGAGGAGCACATCATCGGCAAACCCGAAGATGAGGTTCGGGCCCGGGAATACCTGGCCCAGCTTTCAGGTCGTGTCCACCAGGTTCTCAGCGGTCTCGCGGTCATCGGCCCCGACGGTGACCAGACCCGCACCGGGGTCGCGGTCTCCGAAGTGCGGTTCCGGGACCTCAGCAGTCACGAGATCGACCGGTACCTGGCCAGTGGCGAGTGGCGGAACCGGGCCGGAGGGTATGCGATTCAGGGCCGGGGTTCGGCTCTGGTGGCGGGTATCGAGGGTGACCTCGCCAACGTGATCGGGCTGCCGGTAGGGCTACTGCTCGAACTCGCCCCCGAACTCGACGCCTGAATCGGCCGAACCGGCAGCCCCGGTACAATCCTGACTCGGACCGGTAGTCCAGGTTCGGCGTTTCACGCCAGTCTGCAAGTACTCGAACAGACGCCTCTCAGACGGCACCATCCGCGCTGATAAGTGAGAAAGTCACTGGTCGCGCCTCGTCGCATCGCGACGGAATCCACCAACTCCGCAAACCAAGGTTTCAAGCCGTGTACCGAAAGCAAGTTCGCCGCCGTCGAGCGGTTCTCATAGGGCTGGTCCTGCTCGGTTTCGTGCTGCTCACGGTGACTTTCGGCCAGGGTTCGGGCTCGGTCGGCGGCCTCGGAAACGTCTTCGGACCCGTCCAGGATGGAGCCAGCCGGGTGCTGAAGCCCGCCCGGGACCTGGTCAACTGGTTCGACGAGACGATCGAGGCCCGGGGTGAGCGGGAAAGGCTGACCACGGAGCTCGCCGAGTCGAGGAGCCAGGCGATCGCCGGACAGGTGGCGCTACAGGAGAACAAGCAGCTGCGCACGATGGCGAACCTCCAGGCGAAGGCGGGCATCGCCGACGGCTACGAACCGGTCACCGCAACGGTGATCAGCCGGTCGCCGACCGTCTGGTTCTCGACCGTGGGCATCGACCGCGGCTCCTCGGACGGGATCGCGCTCAACGACCCGGTGATCAGCGGTGACGGCCTGGTCGGCCACATCAGCTCGGTCAGCCGGGGCGATTCGGTGGTCACGCTGATCACCGACAGCACCAGCGCCGTCAGCGCCAAGGTTGAGCCGGGTGGGGCCCAGGGCGTGGTGCGGGCGACGGTCGGCGCGCCGGACAAGCTCGTGCTCGAGTTCCTCGACCAGACCAAGAACATCACCAAGGGCCAGAGCGTCGTCACCTCCGGCTGGCGGGGCGAGGGCCTCTCCTCGCTCTATCCGCGGAACATTCCGATCGGCGAAGTCGACCACGCGCCGATCGACGAGCGCGAGGCGATCCAGACCGTGGACCTGGCGCCTTATCCGAACATGCGGAACCTCGACCTGCTCCAGGTCCTGACGGGCGGCAGCCGCGGATGATCGTCACCAACAAAGTCGCGCTGCGCATTGCCCTCCTGGTGCTGTTCGTCGTGCTGCTCCAGTCGGGGTTCTTCTCGCTGGTCGAGGTGCTCCACACGTCGTTCTGGGTCCTGCCGGCCTGCGCGGTGATCTTCGGCCTGCTCGGCGGCAGCATGGTCGGGGCCACGGTCGGCTTCTCGATCGGCTTCCTGTCGGACGCGCTCGATGACGGCCCGCTCGGCACCGCCGCCCTGATCTTCATGGGTGTGGGTTACCTGGCGGGCCTCTATCGAGAGCGGGGGGAGCAACCGGATCGGCTGGTCACCGCCGGACTCTGCGGCGCCGCGACGGTCGCCTCCAGCGTCGCCCTCGGAATCTTCACAACCGTGCTCGGTCTGGATGCCTCGGTCAGCCCGGCGATTCTGCTCGAGGTGGCACTGCAGGGTCTCTATGGTTTCTTGTTGGCCTTTCCTTTGAACGCCCTGATCCGCCGGGTCCTCCGGCCCGCTTTGATCGACGAAAGACGCGGGCGCCGCCGGCGGACCGCCGAATTGGGCGATCTGAGGGGTTCGTAGAACATCATGAGATTTCAGCCCGTCATCCCGAAAACCAAGCATCGCCATGGAACCGCCCTGCGGGTGGCGATCATCGGCGGGGCGGGGCTGTTCCTCTTCGGCGTCCTTTTCTTCCGCCTCTGGTCGCTCCAGGTCGTCACCGGTGACGAGTACCTGGCCGAAGCGACCGAGAACCGGACTCGCGAGATTCGGGTCAGGCCGCCGCGAGGGCGGATCCTCGACCGCGACGGCAACGTGCTGGTCGACAACCGGACCAGCATGGCGCTGCAGCTCGACCCGATAGAGGTTCCCGACGCGAGCCCCGCCCGCCGGAAACTCTTCAAGTCGGTCGCGGAAGTTGTGGACCGGAAGCTCGAGTGGGTCCAGAACCGGTACCGCCAGGAAATCGAGAACGACCCGCCCGGCAGCCCGGTCACCATGGCCGACAACGTCGACGACGACCTCGTCTTCTACCTGCAGGAGCACCAGGCGGAGTACCCGGAGATCCAGGTGAACCGGGTCTTCGTCCGCAAGTACCCGCAGGGGGCCGAAGCGGCTCATCTCCTTGGCAGCGTCGGCGACGTCACCGCGGAGGACCTCGACAAGGCCGACGACCCCGACATCGAGGGCGGCGATTCGCTCGGTAAAGCCGGTATCGAGCAGACTTACGACCACACTCTGCGTGGCTCTGCGGGCACGACGAAGTACCAGGTCGATTCCACCGGCAAGGTCAAGGGCCAGCTCGATTCCCAGACCCCGCGGCCCGGCGACACGCTGCGGCTCACCCTCGACCAGGACGTTCAGCAGGCAGGCGAAGCGGCACTTTCTTCGATCGGCCTGCCGGGCGGCTTCGTTGCCATGGATGTCAACAGCGGGGAGGTGCTCGGGCTCGGCTCGGCTCCGACCTTCGACCCGGCCGAGTTCACGCGGCCGCTCAGTCAGAAGCGGGTCGATGAGTTATATGACGAAGACAACGGCGCACCGCTCTTCAACCGGGCCATCACCGGCGCTTATCCGGTCGGCTCGATCTACAAGCCGATCACCGCGATTGCGGCGCTGGACGGGGGAGTGATTTCGGCGACCGACGTAGTCCAGGACACCGGACAGGTCAAAATCGCCGACCAGGTCTTTACCAACGCCGGCAAGGAGGCGCACGGTCCGGTTGACATGCGCCGTTCGATCGAAGTCTCGTCGGACGTCTACTACTACCTGCTCGGCGCCAAGATGAACGGCACCAACCAGCTTCAGAAGTGGTCGGATCAGTTCGGGATCGGCCAGACCACCGGGATCGACCTCCCGGGTGAGGCCGCCGGCTTCCTGCCTTCGAAAGAAGCGATCAACGAACGGGACCGCGAGGAGCCGGACAATCCCTTCGCCGTGCCGTGGGTGATCGGCGACAACATCCAGCTCGCGATCGGCCAGGGTTCGCTCCAGGCCGACCCGCTCCAGATGGCGGTCGCCTACTCCGCCCTCGGCAATGGCGGCACCGTCTACAAGCCACGACTGGTCCAGCAGACCGAGGACGCAGCCGGCCGGGTGCTGTCCGAGACCGAGCCGGAAGTGGTGCGAGAGATCCCGATCGACCCCGGGGCCCGCGACGTGATCATGAGCGGTCTCCACGACGCCGCCCAGTCGCCCGAAGGCACCTCGTACAAGGTCTTCGGCGGCTTCCCGGTGCCGGTGGCCGGCAAGACCGGCACGGCCGAGCGCCCGCCGAACGGCGATCAGGCCTGGTACGCGGTGCTCGCGCCGTACCCCAACCCCGAGATCGTGGTCACGACGACGATCGAAGAGGGCGGATTCGGTGCGGATACCGCAGCGCCAGTTGCTCTCCAGATCCTTTCGGCGTACTTCGACAAGCAGGCCAAAGCCGTTTCCGGCGGCACCGCGAGCCCCGAGTGATGGAGTCTTCACGGATCAGCCGGGGGGAGGCCCCGACCTTTCACCACCGGGTTTCGCTGCTCGAACGCATCGGCATCCGTGACATGGACGGCTGGCTCGTGTTTTCGGCTCTGGGCCTGCTGGCGTGCTCGCTGCTGACGCTACACCAGGGCAGCCGCAACGCGATCCCCGGATCCCCCGACTACTACATGCAGCGCCAAGCTCTGTACGGTCTGGTGGGAATTGTTGCGATGTTTCTCATCTCGAGGGTCGATTACTCACGCTTCCGCGAATTGCGGGTGGGTATCTACACGTTCCTCTGCACTTCGATCTTCGCGGTCTTCGCTTTCGGCGTCGCCGCGAGGGGATCGACCAATTCACTTGAACTTCCACTTTTCACCTTCCAACCGGCCGAATTGGGCAAAGTTCTGCTCATCCTCTCCCTGGCTGGATTTGTCATTGACGGGGCCCGACGTGGCTCCGAACGACAACGGACGATCCGCTACCTGGCGCTTGGTTTTGCGCCAACCGGTCTCGTCCTGCTGCAGGACCTCGGCACCTCTCTGGTGTTCGGGGCGATCACTATCGCGATCATGGTCGCGGCAGGGGTGCGCTGGACGCATCTCGCCGCAATCGGCGGCGCCCTGGCGGTTTTCGTCGCCATCGTCCTCGTGGCCATGCCGATGGCCGGTGCGCCGCTCCTCAAGGAGTACCAGCAGGAGAGACTCACGTCTTTCCTCGAGCCTTCTTCGGATATCGGAGATGGCGGCTACCAGCAGAACCAGGCCAAAGTCGCCGCAGGATCCGGTGGAACCACCGGTCGCGGCGATCAGGCAACCCAGTCACGCCTCGGGTTTCTGCCCGAGAACCACACAGATTTCATCTTTGCCGTGGTCGCCGAGCGATATGGATTTGCCGGCGCCGCGCTTGTCTTATCCCTTTTTGCCCTCCTTTTCTGGCGGGCGCTGCGTCTGATGACGCTCTCGAAGAATTTTTACGGAACCCTTGTAGCCGCCGGCATCGCCGCGGCGATCATGTTCCAGGTCTTCGTCAATGTGGGAATGAACCTCGGCATCATGCCGATTACAGGCATACCCTTGCCATTGATGAGCTACGGAGGCTCGGCGGTCATCGCCACCTTCCTGATGCTCGGGGTCCTGCAGAGCATTCACATCCAGTCGCGCGTCGGTCAGAGGGGTACCTGGATCCCTTAGTGGATTCCAGGTCAACCAATCTGAACGGAAACACCTGAAATGAAAAAAACGATTGTTGTATCGGCCGACCGCGGCGAAACCCGCGTGGCCGTACTCGAAGCGAAAACCGTGAAGTCCCAACGGGAAGTCGCCGAGGTCTACATCGAACGACGCGGCGGACGCTCGCTCGTCGGGAACATCTACCTCGGCAAGATCGACAACGTGCTGCCCGGCATGGAGGCGGCCTTTGTCGACATCGGCCTTGAACGCAACGGCTTCCTGCACGTCGACGAGATCCTGTTGCCGGACGGCCAGCAGGCGCCCAAGCGCGGCCGTGGCACGGGCCGCCGCATCGACGAGCTGATCAAGCCCAAGCAGGAGATTCTGGTCCAGGTGATCAAGGACCCGATCAAGAGCAAGGGCGCCCGGCTCTCGATGAACGTCACGATCGCCGGCCGTTACCTGGTCTACGCGCCCTCCGGCACCGGGGTCGGCGTCAGCCGCCGCCTGGTCGACAAGGAGCGCGAGCGCCTCCGCCGCATGGTCAGCCGGTCATACGACGGTCCCGGCGGGCTGATCGTCCGCACCGCCGCTCATGGCGCCAAGAAAGCCGACTTCACCCGTGAGGTCTCCTACCTACATCGTCTCAGTGACGTCCTCGAGAAGCGCAAGAAGGGAGTTAAGGCTCCTTCACTCGTCTTCCAGGAACAGGACCTGCCGGTCCGCGTCCTCAGGGACGTTTTCCTCAACGAGTTCGACCGCGCGATCATCGACGACCAGAAACAGTTCGACCGCGTCACCAGCTTCTTCGAGCGGACCGCGCCGGAACTCGTCGAGCTGGTCGAGATGTATGAAGGCACCAAACCGCTGTTCGAGAAATGGGAAATCGAGAAGGCGATCCAGTCGACCCTGGGCAGTCGCATCGACCTGCCCTCCGGCGGCTACCTGATCATCGATTACACCGAGGCCTTGACCGTCATCGACGTCAACTCCGGCTCGTTCACCGGTCGTGGCAAGGGTGGCCTCGAAGAGACGATCACCCGCGTCAACAACGAAGCGGCGGCCGAAGTGGTCCGGCAGCTCCGGCTGCGCGACATCGGCGGCATCATCGTCATCGACTTCATCGACATGGCCAGGGGCAAGAACCGCGACAAGGTGCTCGGCACCCTGCGCAGCGCGCTCGACGCCGACAAGAGCAAGAGCTATCTGGTCGAGATCTCGCCGCTCGGACTGGTCGAGATGACCCGCCAGAACATCACCGACGGCGTACGCGAGATCCTCACGGTCAAGTGCCCGACCTGCGGCGGCGATGGTGTCGTGCTCTCGGCCGAGACCGTTGCCCTCGAAGGGCTGCGCAAGATGCGTGAGATTGCAGCCGACCATCCGGATGAGGAAGCATTCCTGGTCAGGGTCCACCCGAAGGTGGCGGCCCTGCTCAACCATCCGGACAGCGGTCTGCTCGAGCTCGAGGCCGAGAACGGCAAGCAGTTCCACTTCGAAGGCGGCGAGGCGCTGCCGATCGACAACTTCGAGCTGATCGAGTCAGGCGAGCGCGTCAAGATCGAAGAACGCGCCCTGCCCTTCAGGCCGGACGAAGAGGTCTTCGTGAAGATCGAAGAGCCGCACATGTACAACGCCGATGACGCGATCGCCAGGATCGACTCCTACATCATCAGCGTCACCGGAGCGGCCGATGTCGTCGGCTCGCGCAAGCTGGTCAAGATCGAATCGGTCGAGCGGGCCTCGGCGGTCGCTTCCTTGCTGCCGGATGCCGAGCAACCCGAGGACACGACCCCGAAACGGCCGCAGACGAAGCCAAATCGCTCGCGCCGCAGCCGTAACCCCGGCAGTACGCAGAAGAACGGTCGATCTGGCTCCCGGTCGCCGAAATCGGACGAAAACAAGACCGAAGCCGCCAAGTCGGACCCCGGCGGTGCGGTCGCGGTAGAAGCGGACCAGCCGGAGCCGGAAAAGGCCCCGGAAGCGGCCGACCAGCCGGTGAATGCGCCGGACGGCGGGGCGGAGAAGCCCGAGGAGGAGAAGTCGGTAAACTCCGGCCGGTTCGGCCTCCGGCGCGGGCGACGCAGACGCGGCAAAAAATAGCCGCCTGCACCAGACCAACAAGGATTTGAGAGTTCAATTATGTATGCGGTTGTAGAAAGCGGTGGCAAGCAGTACCGCGTCGAAGAAGGCACGGTTCTCGTGGTTGATCGCCTGAAGGCGGAACAGGGTGACAAAGTCACGCTGCGTCCCGTCATGTTCAGGGGCGACGAAGTGGTCGCGACGGCCAAGGACCTGGAAAAGATCAAGATCGAAGCAACGGTCACAGAGCACCTGCGCGGCGACAAGATCAAGGTCTTCAAGTACAAGGCCAAGAAGGGCTACAGCCGACGGGCCGGACACCGGGCCGAGCTGACCAAGCTCGAAGTGACTTCACTCGGTGGCGCGAAGAAGGCTGCCCCGAAGAAGGCCGCTGTCAAGAAGGACGAGCCGAAGGCTGAAGCCGCGACCAAGGCCGCACCGGCCGAGAAGGCACCGGCCAAGAAGCCTGCCGCAGCAAAGAAGCCTGCAGCGAAGAAGCCCGCGGCCGAAAAGAAGCCGGCAGCCGCGAAGAAGCCTGCCGCCAAGAAGCCTGCGGCGAAGAAGCCCGCAGCCAAGAAGGAGGACGACAACTAATGGCGCATAAGAAAGGTCTTGGTTCCTCAAGGAACGGTCGTGACTCGAACCCCAAGATGCTCGGCGTCAAGGTTTTCGCCGGGGAAGTTGTGACCGGTGGCGAGATCATCGTCCGCCAGCGCGGCACCCAGTTCTGGCCCGGAGACGGCGTCGGCATCGGCCGCGACCACACGATTTTTGCGACACGCCCCGGAAAGGTCGGGTTCAAGCCCGGCCGCCGCGGCCGCGTGATCTCGGTCGACCCTGCCGAGTAGCAACCAGCGACACCAGCATTACGAAAGGTCCGCCACCGGCGGGTCTTTCCCGTTTAAGTACTCTTGGCCGGTGCTCTACGACAAGGCCAAAATCTACGTGGAAGCCGGTGGCGGCGGTGATGGCGTGATCGGATTCCGGCGCGAGGCCCACGTGCCGCGCGGCGGGCCCGACGGCGGTGACGGAGGTCACGGCGGCGGGGTGATCCTGCTCTGCGATTCTTCGCGCCGCGACCTCGGGGCGCTGCGTTCCAAGCACTTCCGCGCCGAGCGTGGCAATCACGGCGAGGGCTCGAACAAACAGGGTGCCCGTGGCGAAGACCTGGTGATCCGGGTTCCGCCCGGAACGCAGGCCGTTTCGGTTTCCGGTGCGGTGATCGACCTGGTCGAGACCGGCCAGACCGCGGTCCTGGCCCGTGGCGGGCGCGGCGGCCACGGCAACAAGCGCTTTTCAACTTCGGTCCGGCAGGCGCCACGTTTTGCCGAAAAGGGGACCTCGGGCGAGGCGGGCTGGGTTGAACTGCGGCTGAAGCTCCTGGCCGACGCCGGTCTGATCGGTCTGCCCAACGCCGGCAAGTCGTCGCTGCTCAGCCGGCTGACCCGGGCCGACCCGAAGGTCGCCGACTACCCGTTCACGACGCTCGAGCCGGTGCTCGGCACGATCGAGGCCGACGACCGCCAGGTCGTATTGGCCGATATTCCCGGACTGATCGAAGGCGCCGCCGAAGGGGCGGGCCTCGGGCATGAGTTCCTGGCCCACGTCGAGCGCTGCGCGATGCTGATCCACGTGGTCGAGTTGGCTCCGTCGGCCGGCGAACCGCTCGAGAACTACCGCGCGGTCCGCAATGAGCTGGCCGCCCATGACACCGGACTGGAATCGCTGCCCGAACTACTCGTTCTCTCCAAGTCGGACCTCTGGACGGACGCCGACACGGCCGATCAGGTCGCCGACTGGGAGGAGAGCGTCGGCGATTCGGTGCTCGGCATCATCCCGGTCTCGTCAGCCACCGGCGCGGGCCTGCCCGAGCTGACCGAGGCGATCGTACGTTTCGTGCCGAAGGAGGTGATGGCTCCGGTGAAGCGGGGCGACGAAGGCGTCGACGTCGATTTCGAGGCCGAACACCTGACCTACCGCCCCAAGGGCGAGGGTGGCTATTCGGTGGAGAAGGAAGACGAAGGCTCCTTCCGGGTTCACGGCCACGGGGTCGAAGTGCTCTTCGACCGGTTCGACATGAACAACGACGAGGCCCTCGGTTACCTCGAGACGAGGCTGATCGAGATGGGAGTCATGGCCGAGCTGAAGCGAGCAGGTTTCGAGCCGGGCGATGAAATCAAGGTCGGCGAGTATGAGTTTGAGCTTTACTAGGGATCAATGACTCTCGTCGTAAAACTCGGATCTTCGATCGTCGCCGCCGATGACGGCGGCCTGCGCACGGACGTGCTCGATTCCGTCTGCGAACAGGCCGCTACGCTTTGCCGAGCCGGCGAACCGCTGGTCATGGTTACCTCGGGCTCGATTGCCACCGGGATCCGGCTGCTCGGCCTCGAGGCGCGCCCGCGCGCGATCGACGAACTCCAGGCCGCCTCGGCGGTTGGTCAGGGCTCGCTCTACCGTGAGTACGAGTCGCGTCTTCAGGAAGGCCAGGCGGCCGCCGCGCAGGTGCTGCTGACTGCCTCCGACGTTGCCAGCCGCGCCAGTTACCTGAACGCCCGCCAGACCCTGCGCCGCCTGCTGGAGTGGGGAGTGGTGCCGGTGATCAACGAGAACGACACCGTGGCGACCGACGAGATCACTTTCGGCGACAACGACTTCCTTGCCGCCCAGGTCGCGATCATGCTCGAAGCCCGCCTGCTCGTGTTGCTGACCAATACCGAAGGCGTCTTCACCGCTGACCCCGGTTCGAATCCGGACGCGGAGCTGATCACCAAAGTCGAAGACTTCAGCGAGCTGGCCGGCATGGACATCGGCGACCGCACCTCGGTCTTCGGCAGCGGCGGCATGCGCAGCAAGGTGGCCGCGGCCGAGATGGCTTCCGGCTCGGGCATCGAAGTACGGATCTGCAACGGGACCGTGGACGGCAGTCTCCGGAAGGCGGCGGCCGGCGAGGCTACCGGGACTTCGTTCACCGCCCGGCGGCGGCCGGCATCGGGGTTCAAGCAGTGGCTCAAGTACGCGAAGCCGGCAGCCGGCCGGATCGTGGTTGACGACGGGGCGGCACGCGTGCTCAGCCAGAGCGGGTCGAGCCTTCTGCCGGTCGGCGTGACCGGGGTCGAGGGCCGTTTCGAGGCGGGCGACGCGGTCGAGGTCGTGGCGGACGGAGTGGTCATCGGCAAAGGCATCGCCAACTACTCAGCCGAAGAGGCCGACCGGATCAAGGGAATGAAGAGCAAGGACGTACTCGACCTGATGCCGCAGGCCTCCGAGGAACTCGTTCACCGGGATTATTTCGTCCTGGCCTGACCGGCGCGGGCGAGCCTATACGCTTTGCTCATGGACGCCACTCTTTCCGACATAGTCGCCGACTGCGCCGCCGCCAAGGGCGCTGCCCGCACGCTGGCGTCGGCCCCGACCGAGACCAAGAACAGCGCCCTGGAAGCGATTGCCGCCGGATTGACGGAGAGCGTCGACACGATCCTCGCCGCCAACGCCGAGGATCTGACCGATGAGCGCGCCCAGGGGCTGAGTGAAGCGCTGGTCGACCGTCTGACCCTCACCGCAGACCGGGTCGAAGCGATGGCCGCCGGCGTCAGGGAGGTCGCCTCGCTGGAAGATCCGGTGGGTGAAGAGCTGGAGGCGCGCACGCTGGACAACGGGCTCGACCTGAAGAAGGTCCGGGTGCCGCTGGGCGTGATCGCGGTGGTCTATGAGGCCCGGCCGAACGTGACCATCGATTGCGCCGTGCTGACGATCAAGAGCGGCAACGCGATCCTCTTGCGTGGTTCCAGTTACGCCGAGCGCACCAACGGGGCCCTGGCGTCGGTGGTTCGCGACGGCCTGGCCGAAGCGGGCCTGCCGGCCGATTCGGTCGTGCTTTCGACCGGCGGCGGCCGTGAAGGCCTCGCCGGCCTCGCCACCCAGGAAGGCGTGGTCGACCTGCTGATTCCCCGCGGTGGTGAAGGGCTGAAGAACGCCTTGAAGGAGGTTGCCACCGTGCCGGTCATGTACGCGGCCTCCGGCAACTGCCACATATATGTGCACGCCGATGCGGATCTGGAGATGGGCCGGGCGATCGCCTTCAACGCCAAGGTGAGTCGGCCCGGTGTCTGCAACTCGGCTGAAACGCTTTTGGTCGACAGCCAGGTTGCCGCCGCTTTCCTGCCGCTCGCCCTGAAGCAACTGGCGGAAGCCGGGGTGGAACTGGTCGGTGACGAACGCGTCCGCGAGAACTCCGGTGGCACCGAGGTCCGGCTGGCCGTCCACGACGACTGGGATACGGAGTTCCTCGACCTGAAGCTGGCGGTGGCCGTGGTCGACGACCTCGACGCCGCGATCGAGCACGTCAACCGGCACGGAAGCGGCCATTCCGAGGCGATCGTCACCGAGAACTCGCAGGCGGCAGATATCTTCGCCGAGAACGTCGATGCCGCTGCGGTCTACGTCAATGCCTCGACCCGGTTCACTGACGGGTTCGAATACGGGATGGGCGCCGAGATCGGCAACTCGACCCAGAAGCTCCACGCCCGCGGGCCGATCGGCCTGCGCGAGCTCACCACCATCAAGTACGTGGTTCGCGGTGACGGCCAGGTACGTGGCTGACCCTCCCGGCATCGCAGAGCAACTCGGGGTCTTCGGATCCTCGTTCAACCCGCCGCACCTGGCCCACCTGGCCGTGATCGAAGCAGCCAAACGGCAGCTCGGACTCGACCGGGTGATTGTCGTTCCGACCGGCGATCCGTTCCACAAGGAGTCGGGAGAGGACCCGGGCGCCGCGGTCAGACTGCAGCTTGCGGAGGCCGCGTTCGGTGGCCTCGACGGGGTCGAAGTTTCGTCAACCGAGATGAAAAGGGAAGGTCCGTCCTACACGTGTGACACGCTTGAGGAGATTGCTGACCGAAACCCTGACATCGAGATCCACCTGCTGATGGGTGCTGATGCCGCGAAAGACATCAGTGGATGGCATCGGCCGCAGCGAATTCTCGAACTGGCCAGAGTGGCGGTAGCGCCCCGGACCGGTGTTTCCCTCGAGGACGTGAAGTCGGTGTTCGCGGAGGTCGGGGCTGGGGATCGAGTCGAGTTTCTCGGGATGCCGGAAGTTGACATCTCGTCGAGCCTGATCCGGCAGCGAATCGCCGACGGGGAGCCGGTCGGGTACCTGCTGCCCGCAGAAGTGGCGCAAATGATCGAGAATGAGGACACATATGGGACTGACTAGCCAGGAATTGACCGAAAAAACCGCCGAGCTCGCTGACAACAAGCTGGCCGAGGACATCGTCGCGCTCGACATGCGCGACCTCGTCACCTACACCGACTTTCTGGTGATCGCCACCGCGCGCAACGAGCGTATGGCCGACGGCATCGCCGAAGAGATCCACGTCCGGCTGAAGAAAGAAGACTCGCTGTTGCCGGTCAATCCCGACCGCTCGGGAGACGTCGGCTGGACGGTCATGGACTATCTCGACTGCGTCGTCCACATCTTCACCGCTGAGGCCCGCGACCGCTTCGATCTCGAAGAGCTCTGGCACGAAGCACCCCGCGTTGAGCTCAACCTCGACGTCGCACAGTCGCAGTCGACCACCGCCGCGTAGCACCGCAAGGCCCCTCGATCCATTCGCTGTAAAATGCGCGGCCGTTGCACTTCGGGGCTGTAGCTCAGCTGGCAGAGCGCCGCCATGGCATGGCGGAGGTCAGGGGTTCGATTCCCCTCAGCTCCACTTAATGGAAAACCCCGCCGTTGGCGGGGTTTTCACTTGCATCCCTGAAGTCCGCCCGGTCAGATGGCCACCGGCTCGGTGAAGTTGGCGTGTCCGATCAGGCGCCAGGCCCCGCTCTCCTTGGAAAAGGTCGAAATCCGGGGGATCCAGGCTGCGGGCACGGGCACGCCGTCGATCGTCTGGATGTTGTTGGCCTCGAAGCGGATGACCCTGACCTTTCCCGAGCGCTTGCCGACCACACCACGAACCCGGAAGTCCTCGACTACTGAAGGATCGGCCAGGTACTGCGACTTGGTCAGGTATTCGCCACTCGCCCGCTGGAGCAGGAAAGCGGGGTCGAGGAAACGCTTGAGTCCGGCCGTATCCTCGGCCTTGAGGAGTCTCAGGAACTCGGTGGCAAGTCGCTTGTTGGTCGGGTTGCCCTTGAGCACGCCGGACTTGGCGGCGGAAGTCTGAGCCGCATTGGCGGTTACGGGCCCGGCGAGCACGCCCAGGCCGAGCAGTATCGCCATGGCGCAGGCGATGGTGATGAGTTTGCGGCGCATGTCCGCGGCCCTGCTGAATTTCATCTGTCTCCCTGGATCGATGCTGTAGGTCGGGGGAGATTAGCGGCGGGCCCGGCAAAGGTAAAGCGAGGCTAGAATCGGATCATGGGAGCACCCGATCCGGAATCGATCCGCATGCCGGCCGAATGGTCGCGTCACGAGCGGACCCTGGTGGCTTGGCCCCAACGCGAGGATGCCTGGCGCGGCACCACGATTGAAGCGGCCCGGGACACCCACGCCGAGGTGGTTGCGGCGATCAGCGAGTTCGAGCCGGTGCTTCTCGTGACCGACCCTTCGCAGGCCGACGACGCCCGCCGGCGGGTACCGGAAGCGAACGTCGAAGTGCTCGCCGTGCCGATCGACGACTCCTGGCTGCGCGACTCTGGCCCCATCGTCGTCACCTACGAGAACGGCGGCCGGGCCGGTGTCGATTTCAGCTTCAACGCCTGGGGCGAGGCCTTTGAGCCGTACGACAACGATGCGGCCGTCTCGGCGGCGATCCTCGACCACCTCGGTATCGAACGCCTGGCCGAGGAGATGGTGCTCGAAGGAGGTTCGGTGGCAGTCGACGGCGAGGGCCTGCTGGTCACCACCGAGCAATGTCTGCTCGATCCGACGCGCAACCCGGAGATGGACCAGGCGGAGATCGAGTCCGTGCTGCGCGGAACGCTTGGGGCCGATCGCATCGTCTGGCTGGACCAGGGGCTGCTCGAGGACGCCGACACCGACGGCCACGTCGACAACATCTGCGCTTTCGTCGAGCCCGGCAAGGCCATGCTTCAGACCGTGAGCGACGAGAGCGATCCGAACTGGGACGGCACCCGGGAGAACCTGCGGCGGCTGATCGAGGCCGGCATCGAGACCGTTGAATGGGAGCTGCTGCCGCGGGTCGATCGCGACGACGGCGATTCGGTGGTAGTGCCGTACATGAACTTCTACATCGCCAACGGGGCCTTGATCGTCCCGGTCGGCGGGGTCGATCCCGATATGGACGAAGAGGCCCTCGGCCGACTCGCAGGGCTGTTCCCCGGGTGGGAAGTGGTCGGCATCGATGGCCGGGTCCTCGCCCTCGGTGGCGGCGGCATCCACTGCATCACCCAACAGATTCCGGCCGCAGGCTGAGCCGGTGGAAGGAAGGCGAATCCGATGACCTCCGAGAATTATGAAGTGATCGACGCGACCGGACCGCCCCCGGGATCGCTGGCCCGAGTCGAGCAGACCGAGCGCCCGCCGTTCCGGATCGGCGCGGTCCAGCAGGCCTGGAACCCGGACCCCGAAGCTCATGAAGCCGCGTTGGCGGAGGGAATCCAGATCGCCGCCGGCCGCGGGGCGCAGCTGGTCTGCCTCCAGGAGCTCACCCTTTCGCCTTACTTCGCGATCACCCCGGACCAGGCCGAGGCGGCCTCCGACTTCACCGAGGAGATCCCCGGCGGGCGCACGGTCGAGTTCGCCACGCGCCACGCGATCGCCGAGCGCGTCTACGTGCACGCGTCCCTTTATGAGGCGGCGGAGGACGGCGGCATGGGTTTCAACACCGCGATCTGCGTCTCACCCGAAGGCGAGCTGGTCGCCCGCACCCGCAAGCTCCACATCCCGGTGACCGCCGGTTACTACGAAGACCGGTACTTCCGGCCGGGCGACACCGGTTACCCGGTGGTCCGGGTCGGTGACGCCCGCTTCGGCTTCCCCACCTGCTGGGACCAGTGGTTCCCCGAACTCGCCCGCGCCTACTCGCTGGGCGGGGCGGAGGTGATCGTCTACCCGACCGCGATCGGCTCCGAGCCGGACCACCCGGATTTCGACACGGAGCCGCTCTGGGAAAAGGTGATCGTCGGCAACGGCATCGCCAACGGCACTTTCATGGTCACGATCAACCGCATCGGGACCGAAGGCCCGCTCACCTTCTACGGCTCGTCCTTCATCTCCGACCCCTACGGGCGGGTGCTTGCGCAGGCGCCACGAAACCGCCCCGCGGTAATCGTCGCCGACCTCGACCTCGAGCAGCGCAAGGACTGGCTGGAACTATTCCCATTCCTGAGTACGCGACGCCCCGACACATACGGACCGCTGGCAGACTGAAAAGGTCGATCTACCGCAAGGGCGTGCAAAACCGAACATGGAGAACAAGCCCTCGGTTTTTGCCCTGTTCGAGTCTCGCTGAGTTCTGAATAAGGCAGGGTTGTTCCCTTCGGGAAAACCCAGTTTGGAGAAGTGGGTTGCCTACCCGTGAGCGGTACGCGGTTGGCTAGGCGGTTGTCTCGGACTCTGCGTACTTCTTCAATCCCTCGGCGGCATCCTTGGTCAGCATGTTCTTGACCTTGTCCTGGACCGGGCCCTTGAGCAGCAGGCCGAGCATGCGACCGGTGTCGGCTTCGAGGGCGTAGGTCGCTTTGGTCCGGCCGTCACCGAGGTCTTCGAGGGCCCAGGAACCGTTCAGCCACTTGAGGTCGCCCTTCTTCTGCTCCCAGGTCATGCCGTCTTCGGGCTGGTACTTGAAGGCGAGGTGCGAGGTCACTACGCGCACTTTGGCGTCTGACTTGATCTCGACCAGGCCCGGGCGGCCCTCGGAATCGGTCTCCAGAACCTTGGCCGAAACCATCGCCTCCTGCCATTTCGGCGAATTTTCCAGATCGGAAATGATCTCGTAACACCGAGACTTCGGCGCGTTGACTTCGACGGTCCGCTCAGCTTCAAGGATGCCCATGTGGCAGATGCTACATCCCCGGCACTCAGCCGCGTTGTGTTGGGGATGAGGTGGCGGGCGACCCTCAGGAACGACCTGCGCACTCCTGACCTTCGTCGACGCTCGGAGGCTCGGGAACGCACGAAAGTGCGCCCCCTTCGGCACCTTCGCTTACTCCTCGGCAGGAGCACCCAGGACGTCCCTGAGAACCACCCGCTTACCTACTTTGGAAAAGACGAGTCGTGGGTGCTTTAGGTCAACCAGATCCGGAAAGTGAGCGATATATGGCCACTATCCCGATCTCGGTGGCTCTGAGGCCATCGAGACCACGAAAGTCCCCGATAATGCCGGACTTTCGTGGTCTCGCTGGCCCGGACCGGATAGGCCTGACCCGTGCGATGTCGCAGAACAGCGCCCACTGCAGCAAACGCCGTGATTTCCCAGTCGGGAAATCCGGCGCCTTGTCCAGTCTGTGATGTCGCTGCAGCGCGTCACTCCGGCAAACACCGAATTTCCTAGTTAGGAAAATTCGGTGCCTTATTCCAGAACTGTGATGGCGGAGAGAGGGGGTGGCGTCAAGCGGTCAACGCAACAGCAGTTCCCCCATCTTCTCACCCGGGGTCTTCCAATTGAGTGTTTCCCGGGGCCGGAGGTTCATCAGTCGGGCAACACGGTCCAGCTCCGCTGTGCCGTGCACGGAGAGATCAGTCCCCTTCGGAAAGAACTGGCGAAGCAGGCCATTGGTGTTTTCGTTCGAGCCTCGCTGCCAGGGTGAATGCGGTTCGCAGAAAAAGACCGGAAC
>JAENWT010000025.1 GCA_016650125.1 Thermoleophilia bacterium | reverse complement strand
CCGGAAGGCCATTTCTTCATGATGGGCGACAACCGCGGACAGAGCGACGACAGCCGTTTCTGGGGACCGCTTCCCGAAGAGTGGCTGATCGGCAAGGCGTTCGGCACGTACTGGCCGCCGAATCGTATCGGTGGCCTCTAAAAAGAATTCCTCCGGGACTCGCAAGTCCCGGCCGAGGCCCGGACCGGATCCCGCCGGGCTGTTCGCCCACGATCGCGAGCTCGGTGCAAGCTCGGTCGCTGGTGCCGACGAAGCTGGAAGGGGCTGTCTGGCCGGGCCGATCGTCGCTGCCGGCGTGACCCTCGACCGCCGCTGCATCGAAGGTTTCGGAGACGGCCTGCTCCAGGACCTCAACGACTCGAAGAAGATGACCGCGGCCAACCGCGAGCGCCTCTATCCGGTGATCATGCGCTGTGCGACCCGGGTCTGCGTGGTGATGAGGTCTTCGCGCTACATCGACGCCAACGGCCTGCACGTGAGCAACATCGAGATCCTCGGCCGGGCCCTCTCCGGGCTCGGCGCGGGGCCTGAGGCGATCTGCCTGGTCGACGGATTCTTCCTGCCCGAATGCGACGTCAACCACCGCAAGCTGGTCAAGGGCGACAGCAAAAGCGCCGCGGTCGCCGCGGCCTCGGTGATCGCGAAGGTGACCCGGGATCGATGCATGGTCCGGGCCGGATTGCTCTACCCGGAATACGGCTTCGAAGGCCACAAGGGCTACGCCAGCGACGAGCACCGGCAGGCGATCGTGACGAACGGCCCGACCCCGATCCACCGCCTTTCATTCGATTCGCCGGCCTACAGTGAGTGGCGCGGCGCCGAAGCCGCCTGAGTCGCCCGAGGGGTCAGAACGCGTTCTCGATGTGGTCGTACTCGGCCAGGGTTCCATCCCGGTTGAACAGCACCCCGACCACGTCGAAGCGCACTTCCTCGAAGGCGATCCGCCGGCCGTTCGAGGCGATCCAGGCCGAAGCCAGCCGCCGCAGGCGCCGCTGCTTGTTGGGGCCGACCGCGAAAGCCGGTCTGGTCGGGCCGGTGAAGAGGCCGGTGTGGGTCGCCTTGACCTCGACGATCACCAGGACCGGGCCCTTGCGGACGATCAGGTCGAGCTCACCGGCCCGGATCCGCCAGTTCCGCTCGAGGATCCACCAACCCTCGCGGCGTAGCCGCTGCGCGCAGATCTCTTCGGCGCGGCGGCCGGTTGTGCGGCGGGGGTCGGGTCGTCTGGGAGCGGGCCGCGGCTTGGGCATCGGCCGAATCTAGGCGGCGCCGGCGGCGAATCGGCCCGGTGTGACCCACTTCCTGAGAGGGCGTCTCCGTATTGATGCAGTCCGGTGATGACTGGTGATCCTGTCGCTCCTAGCTTGACTCCATGCTCGCCGAAACCACCGCCTTCACCCTCGATGGAATCTCTGCCCGTCCCGTTCGGGTCGAGGTCGATGTGCAGCGCGGGCTACCGGTCTTTCAGATAGTGGGCCTGCCGGATGCGGCGGTTCGGGAAGCCCGGGAGCGGGTCCGGGCGGCGCTGATCAACTGCGGCTTCGACTTCCCCCTCAGGCGGATCACCGCCAACTTGGCCCCGGCCGACCTTCGCAAGGTCGGACCCGGCCTGGACCTGGCCCTGGCTGCTGCTCTCCTCGGTGCGGCCGGCGAGATCTCCATCGAACGGCTGGCCGGCTGGGCATTCGCCGGCGAGCTCGCCCTCGACGGTTCCCTGCGACCGGTCCGCGGTGCCCTGGCGATGGCTGAAGCGGCCCGGGCCATGGGCAGCGCCGGCATCGTGGTCCCACCGGCCAACGGTGGCGAGGCCGCGCTGGCCCACGGCATCGAGGTGCGCACGACCCCGAGCGTCGCCGGCCTGCGGGGGATGGCGAACGGTGATTTCCCAGGTGACCGGCCGGAACCACTCGACCTGGCCCGGACCCCGGCGCTGCCGGATCTCGAAGACCTGCGCGGGCAGGAACACCTCCGGCGCGCGCTCGAGGTGGCCGCGGCCGGTGAGCACGGCACCCTGGTGATCGGGCCGCCCGGGGCGGGCAAGTCACTTGCCGCGCGGCGGCTGCCTTCGATCCTGCCGCCGTTGGCCGGGGGCGAGATCCTCGAAGTGGCCCGAATCGCGAGTGCTTGCGGAGTCGGAGCCGGGGCGATTTCCAGCACCAGGCCGTTTCGTGCACCGCACCACACGGTGTCGCCGGCCGGACTGGTCGGCGGTGGCAGCCCACCGCGCCCGGGGGAGATCACCCTCGCCCATCGCGGGGTGCTCTTCCTCGATGAACTCTGCGAGTTCCGCCGCTCGGCGCTCGAAGCCCTGCGCGAGCCGATGGAGACCGGGGAGGTCTCGATCGTCCGGGCGAATGGGCGCCAGACGCTGCCCTGCCGCTTCACGCTGGTCGCGGCGGCGAACCCGTGTCCTTGCGGCCGCGGTGAAGACGACTCCGCCTGCCAGTGCAATGAAGCCTCGATCCGCCGTTACCGCGCGGCACTGAGCGGCGCGCTGGCCGATCGCATCGACATCAACCTCGGGGTGAGACAGCCCGGGGCCGAAGCGATGTCAGGTCCACCCGGCGAATCGTCTGCTGCCGTTCGCAAACGGGTGATCGCGGCCCGCCAGGTGATGGCCGACCGCTACGGCGGCAGCCGCACCAACTCGACGGCCACCAGTTCCGAGCTCGCTGCTTTCGAGATCCAGCCGGCCGCCCGGAAGCTGCTGTCAGAGGCGCACCAGAGGCAGCAGCTGAGTGGCCGGGCCCACGACCGGGTGCTGCGCCTCGCCCGGACGATCGCCGACCTGGCCGATTCGAATCAGATCGAGGAGGCGCACATCGCCGCCGCCCTCCAATTCCGCCGAAGGGAAGCAAAATGACCGGACCCGGTGTGACCGCTGAATCTGCGTGTGAGGACTGCCTGAGGAGGTCCTGGCTGATCGCTGCTCTCGCGCCTTACATCCAGGTCATCTGCGACGACGCGCCCGGCAAGCGGACTCCGGAGCTGCTGCGCCTCGACGACGAAGATCTCGCCGAGGCGGCCGCGAGCAGCCACATGGACCGCATTCTCTCCGAGGTGGCCGCGGTGACGGTCGGCCAGATGCTGGGTTCTCTGGACGACGCCGCCTGCTGGGCCTGCTGCCACCACGACGACCGGTTTCCGGAAGGCCTCAGTGATGGAGCGGACGCTCCGCGCATCCTGATCGGCAAGGGCGCCGGGTTGCGCCTGGCCGACCTGACTACCTCCGCATCAGTGACGATCGTCGGTGCCCGCCGGGCGACCGGATACGGCCTCGAGGTGGCACGGACGCTCGGCCGGGAGCTGGCGTCGGCCGGCCTCAACGTGGTCAGCGGGATGGCCCTCGGCATCGATGGGGCGGTACATCGTGGGGCACTTGAGGTGGGCAACACCGTCGCCGTGCTCGCTTCGGGAGCGGACCGTCCTTATCCGCTGTCCCACACCCGTCTTTATCGCCAGGTTCTGGAAAACGGCCTGGTGGTCTCCGAGCTGCCGCCGGGGTCGACGCCGATGCGATGGCAGTTTCCGGCCCGCAACCGGATCATGGCGGCGCTCTCCGGCATGACCGTGGTGGTTGAGGCGGCCTTCCGCTCCGGCTCGCTGATCACCGCGGAGATGGCCGGAGACGCCGGCCGCGAGGTCGGGGCGGTGCCGGGGCAGGTGACGATCGCCGCGGCCGCCGGGACGAACGAACTGCTCAGCAGCGGCGCCGCCCTGATTCGCGACGGCCGCGATGTGATCGACCGGGTGATCGGGGTTGGCGCGATGCCGATTCCCGCCGGTGGCCCGGCGCTGGATGAACGACAGGCGAAAGTGATCACGGCAGTGGAGGCCGGCTGCGCGACCGTCGATGCGGCAGCCGACTACCTCGCGATGGACGCCGACGAGGTGGCGATCGCCCTGGCCCGCCTCGAGGTCATGGGGTACCTGGCCTGCTCGCTGACCGGCACGTACGCCCGGACCACGCAGCCGCTGCCGCCCGGCACGTACTCTTGCGAGCATGACTGAAGAAAGGGTTCCCACGGTGCTTTCGATCGCCGGCTCGGATTCGGGCGGCGGCGCCGGGATCCAGGCGGACCTCAAGGCGATCGCCCGCTGCGGTGCCCACGGCATGACCGCGATCACCGCGATCACCGCCCAGAACACGGTCGGTGTGAGCGCGATCGAAGCGATCAGTCCGGAGATGATCATCGAACAGATCCGGGCGGTGGCCGACGACATCGGCGTTGACGCGGTGAAGATCGGCATGCTCGGGAACGCGGAGACGATCGAAGCGGTGGCGACCGGACTGGACCTGATCCCGGAGGCGCCGGTGGTGGTCGATCCGGTGATGGTCGCCGAGTCCGGGGCGGACCTGCTCCAGCCAGAGGCGCGCTCGGCGCTGGTTGAGCTGATCCTTCCCCGGGCCACCGTCGTGACGCCGAACATCTCCGAGGCGCGCCTCCTGACCGGTCTCAATGAAGAATCCAGCCAGGCCGCACTGGCCGAAGCTGTTCTGAAGCTCGGCCCGTCAAGCGTCGTGATCACTGGCGGTCACAGCTCCGGGCTGATCGATGTCTTCTTTGACGGTGAGAACCTCGTTGAGATCGAAGGTGATCACCATCCGGGCTCATCCAGCCACGGCTCGGGATGTACACATTCTTCGGCCCTAGCGACCTTTCTGGCCAAGGGACAGGATCCGCTGGAGGCCGCGCGCTCGGCGCGGAAGGTGGCGTCTAAGGCTGTAGGAAACGGGCTCGATTCTGTCGGCGCCGGACCCGGACCCGTGGACGTTTTCGGCCTGTCCTAAACTAGTGCGCATGTCTACCAACGGTTCATCCGCTACCTCTGCCCTGCCGCGACCGCGCTCGGCAGCGGTATTCGACGGACCGGACCGCTCCGCCGCCCGGGCCTACATGAAGGGCATCGGTTTCTCCGAGGACGACCTCAAGAAGCCGACCATCGGCATCGCCAACACCTGGACCGAGGCCATGCCCTGCAACTACGGATTGCGCGGCCTCGCGGAGTACGTGAAGGAAGGCGTTCGCGCGGCCGGTGGCACGCCGATGGAGTTCAACACGGTCGCCGTTTCCGACGGCATCACCATGGGCACCCAGGGCATGAAATCGTCTTTGGTCAGCCGCGAAGTCGTGGCCGACTCGATCGAGCTGATGGCCCGCGGCTACCAGTTCGACGCGATCATCGCGCTCGCCGCCTGCGACAAGACGATCCCCGGCGCCGTCATGGGCGTCGCCCGTCTGGACGTGCCTTCAGTCGTGCTCTACGGAGGTTCGATCAAGCCCGGCCAGCTGAACGGCAAGGACGTCACCATCGTCGACATGTTCGAGGCGATCGGTGCCCACGCTGCCGGCAAGATCTCGGACGAAGAACTGCTGGAGATGGAGAACGTCTCGAGCCCGGGATACGGGGCCTGCGGCGGCCAGTTCACGGCCAACACCATGGCCTGTGCCTTCGAGGCTCTCGGAATTTCGCCCGCTTTCTCGGCGATGGTCCCGGCCGAGGACGAAGACAAGAACGTCGTCGCGAGAAGCATCGGTGAGCTCGTGCTCAAGGTGCTGGCGGAGGATCTTCGCCCGAGCCGCATCATCACCCGTAAGTCACTCGAGAACGCGATCGCCATGGTCTGCGCTTCCGGTGGCTCCACCAATGGCGTGCTTCACCTCCTGGCCGTCGCCCGGGAAGCCGGGGTCGAGCTGGAGATCGATGACTTTGAAACGGTTTCGCGCCGCACGCCACTCCTGGCCGACCTGAAACCCGGTGGCAATTACGTCGCCACCGACCTGTACGCGGCGGGAGGGGTGCCGCTGATTCTCAAGCACCTCAAGGACGGCGGCATGCTTCACGAAGACGAAATGACCGTGACCGGCTTGACGATCGGCGAGGAAGCCGACAAAGCGGTCGAGACTCCCGGCCAGAAGGTGGTCCTGCCGGCTGACGCGCCGCTGAAGGCCCAGGGTGGCCTGGCCATCCTGCGCGGCAACATCTGTCCGGAAGGGGCCGTGGTCAAGGTCGCGGGAACCGAGCGCCGCAGCCACACCGGACCGGCGCGCGTGTTCGAGCGCGAGGAAGACTGTTTCGCAGCCGTCAAGAAGGGTGTGATCGAGAAGGGCGACGTGATCGTCATCCGCAACGAAGGTCCCGCGGGCGGTCCCGGCATGCGAGAGATGCTCCAGGTCACGGCCGCACTGGTCGGCGAAGGAATGGGCGAGCACGTCGCTCTGCTCACCGACGGCCGGTTCTCCGGAGCGACCCGCGGCCTGATGATCGGGCACGTCGCGCCGGAAGCGGTCAAGGGCGGGCCGATCGGCGCGATCCACGACGGCGACATCATCACCGTCGACCTCGACCAGCGGCAGCTCTCGGTCGACCTGACCACCGAGGAGATCGACGAGCGGCTCAAGTCATACTCGCCGCCTGCACCGTTGTTTGAAAGGGGCGTCATGGCCAAGTACGCAAAGACCGTCAGCTCGGCCTCGCTCGGAGCGATCACTTGAAGCGTCTACTGGTTGCCACGCTCGTCCTCGTCGCCGGCGGATTGACGCTGGCCGGATCGGCCTCGGCCGAGCCGAACTTCAAGTGGATGTGCAAGCCCGGCCTGGCCGACAACCCGTGCATGGTGTCGCTGAATATGACCTCGGTCACGAGCACCGGGGAAGAGACGGTGCTGAAGCCGAAGCGCGCGAAGAAGCCGCCGGTCGACTGTTTTTACGTCTACCCGACCGTAAGCGACCAGGAGGGCCCGAACGCCGACCTGACCGTCGACCCCGGGCAGATCGGAGCCGCCCGCCAGCAGGCGGCGATCTTCTCCCGCAACTGCCGGGTATTCGCCCCGGTCTACCCACAGTTCACCGTTCCGGCGATCTTCTCCGGACAGCTGAACGATGAGGTGATCGCCACGGCCTACGCAGGGGTCAAGGCCGCCTGGAACGAGTACCTCAAGAAGTACAACCACGGCCGCGGCATCGTGCTGATCGGTCATTCCCAGGGGACCGGCCACCTCGGCCACCTGGTCGAGGACACCTTCGACAAGAAGCC
Organism: Thermoleophilia bacterium; assembly: GCA_016650125.1. Classification (GTDB taxonomy): domain Bacteria; phylum Actinomycetota; class Thermoleophilia; order Solirubrobacterales; family 70-9; genus 67-14. The sequence continues at coordinate 28,182 of JAENWT010000025.1, read as the reverse complement.
GAAGCTGAGGAAGCGGCTGGTCTCGGCCGTGCTGATGGGCGGCAACGTCTACGTGCCGAAAGGCAAGCGGGTCGGCGGGCAGTTCAAGAACATCCCGGCCTGCGCGAACGCCAGGGAGACCGGATGCATCATCGCTTCGTCCGGCTTTCTTACCGATCCGGCGCCGTCCAACTCCAATTTCGGCCGGGTGAGCGGCGCCCTGATCGAGCCGGGGCTCGATCCCGACAAGTACGAGGTGATGTGTGTAAACGCCGCGGCCCTCGACGGCAGCGGGGGAGCACTCAAGCCGATCTATGACGCCCAGCCGATCACCGGATCGTCTTTCGGCGCCGTCCTGCCGCACTTCCCCGTGACCGACACGCAGTACCTGTCCTATCCCGGCCTCTACAACGGCCAGTGTGTCCGAAAGAACGGCGCGCATTACCTCCAGGTGAAGGACATCTCCACGCCGGAGGACGAGCGCGTGCGGATCGGTGAACCGCTCGGCCCGACCTGGGGCACACACCTGACCGAGGTCAGCGACTCCGGCGGCAATCTGATCGAGGTCGTCCGCCGTCAGACCGCGGCTTACGTGAAGAAGGTCCGGCTCGCGAAGAAGAAGGCGCAGCGGAAACCGAAGTAAACCGCCTCCTGGCGGGTTCCAACAGAGGCAACCGGGTAACGGAACTCGGTACAGTCACATCCGGGATGGGTAAATCATGGCCGGCAACGGCCGAGGAGGGCGAAGGAACAATGGGTGAGTTGAAGACTTTCTGGCGGCTTGCGGCACTGGTCGCCGTGATCATGGGTTTCGGGGCAGTGGCCTTTGCGGGTCCGGCCAACGCGGCCGATGATTCGGTTTGGCTCTGCAAGCCCGGCATAGCTGACAATCCGTGCCTCGGCAAATTCGGCGGCACTTCCAGCAACGCTGGTGGCTCCTCGACCGACCTCGGCTACGAGGCAAAAGCCGACGCGCCGATCGACTGCTTCTATGTCTACCCGACCCAGAGTGATCAGGACACCCCTAACGCCGATTTGAGTCGCGACCAGGAACTCAAGGACGTCGCCGTCAATCAGGCACGAATGTTCTCCCGGGTTTGCGATGTATACGCACCGGTTTATCGCCAGTACACCTTCAAGGGTGGTCCCGTAACCGATGAAATAAGGGACATCGCCTACGCCGGCGTTCTTCAGGGCTGGAAGAACTACCTCAAGTACTACAACAAGGGCCGCGGCGTGATCCTGATCGGACATTCCCAGGGTTCAATGCACCTCGGCCGATTGATGCAGGAAGAGATCGACAACAGTCCCGAGGTCCGCGACCTGATGATCTCCTCGATCATGCCGGGTGCCAATGCGTTCGTGCCCAAGGGGAAGACGGTCGGTGGTCAGTTTCAGCACATCCCCACCTGTGAGGCCAACGATCAGCTCGGTTGCGTAATCGCGTACTCGGCTTACCTGAACGAGCCGCCGGCCATCAGCGCCTTCGGTCGGGTCGAGTCCGGCTACTGGATCAATCCGATGCCGCGGGCCGATCCAGCCAAGTTCGAAGTGATGTGCGTGGATCCCTCAGACCTCACCGGCGGCAGCCTGGCACCGCTTGCCAACCTCTCGGTGTTCACCGGACAGCCCGAGTCAGAGAAGCCCTGGCTCGCGCAGCCCGACTACTACGCGGGGGCCTGCATTCACCAGAACGGTGCGAGCTGGCTGAACGTCTCGCGGATCACCACGACACCGCCCGACAGCAGGCTCGACCTTGCCCAGCTGATTGCTTCGGATGGTGGCAACCTCCACCTCGGTGACGTCAACCTCGCCGAGGACAACCTGGTCAGCATCGCTTCCACCGAGGCGGCGGCTTACGCCTCACGCGAAAAGGCCCGGGCCCGACTGCAGATCGTCAAGAAGCGGCTGGCCAAGGCCAAGAAGAATCTCAAGTCCAGGCAGGGAACCATCAAGAAGCTCAACAAGAAGCTGAAGAAGGCCAAGAAACACTGCCGTGCCAAGCAGAGCTGCAAGCCGCAGAAGAGCCTGACCAGGCGGATCAAGACCAACCGCAAGGCGGTCAGGAAGCTGAAGGCCAGGATCAAGTCCCACAAGCGCGAGATCAAGGACCTGAACAAGGTCGTATAGCTCGACAGGAAGCGGAGGGCCGGATCAGCCGGCTCTCGGTCAGTTCTTGCGGGAGACGAAGTCCTCGAGGATGCGGTTGAAGCGTCCCGCGCGTTCCATCTGGACCATGTGGCCGGCGTCGTCGATCAGCTCCAGCTCTGAGTGCGGGATGCGCCGGTCGTATGAATGGGCGGCGGAGACCGGCACCAGTCGGTCCTGCTCGCCCCAGATCACCAGGGTCGGCAAGGTGATCTCGGCCAGACGATGGCGAGTGTCGTAACCGGCGAGAGCGTAGGCCGCCTGTAGCATGCCCGGCGCCTTGACGCCGTAGGTGCCGAGCTCCCAGAGGATCTCGCGGCCGATCATCGACGGATGGGCGATCAGGCCCTTGAAGGACGCCGACCGCAGGCGCTTGCGGCCCATGTACCGTTCGAGTTGGCTCGATGCAATGGGGAGTGTCATCTGGATCGCGATCTTGGTGATCTGCTTGCGGGTCTGCGGGAAGTTCGCGAAGGTGATGCCGGCAGCGGCGACCAGGGTCAGGCTGGAGAAGCGCTCGGGCGCCTCGATCACGGCTTCGGTCGAAATGAAGCCGCCCATCGAATGCCCGACCAGTGCGGTGTCCGGCCCGAGGCCGATCTGGTCGGCAAAAGCCACGATCAGGTCGCCGTATGCACGTATCGAGATCGGCTCCGTCGGCATCGGGCTGGTGCCGAAGCCGGGCAGGTCGAGGGCGACGACTCGGTGGTTCTTGGCCGCGGCGGGGATGTTCTCCAGCCAGTTCCGCCAGCTGCCACCCAGTCCGTGGACGAAGAAGATCGGCGGACCCTCGCCGAGTTCGGCGTAGTGGACCTCAGTCTCCCCGAGTTCCGACTTAACCGTGATCGACCTGAGATGCTCGCTCCAGTCGATGCGCAGCCATTCACCGTCCGAGACTCCGTAGTCGTCGTGGACGGGCGGCGGCGGTTCGATTAATGCCATTTTCGTCTCGGTCACGGCCAAGGGACTTTATCGCCCGCATCCGAAAGCGGGTGGGGACTGTCAGAATGACTGACATGGCAACTGTGGAAGATGGTGCCGCACGCCGGGTTCTGGTCACCGGCCTTTCCACCTACTGGGGTGGGCGGCTGGCTGCCGCCCTCGAGTCGAATCCGGAGATCGAAGTGATCATCGGGGTCGACTCCAGCGAGCCGACCCGCGAGCTCGAACGGACCGAATACGTCAAGGTCGGCGCCCAGCATGGCCTGATCGAGAAGATCGTCAACGCGGCGCAGATCGACACGGTCGTCGACACCCGACTGGTCGTCGATTCGGTCCGGGGTCCGGCCGGCACACGACCGGAGTCGGTCCACGAGAACAACGTGATCGGCACGCTCAACATCCTCGCCGCCTGTTCGGCCAAGGATTCACCGGTGCGGCGGCTGGTCTTCAAGAGCTCGGCGCACTGGTACGGCTGCGCCCAGGACGATCCCGCCTACTTCACCGAATCGATGAACCGCCAGCACCCGCCGGAGACGGCGATCGAGCGTGATCTGGTCGAGGCCGAAGCCGCGGTCGATGATTTCCGACAGCACCGGCCGGACGTCACCGTTTCCGTGCTGCGCTTCTCGAACGTTCTCGGTGCCGAGGTCGACACCTCACACGTCCATCTCTTCTCTTTACCGCTGGTGCCGATGGTCCTCGGCTTCGACCCGAGGTACCAGTTCGTCGACGAGGTCGACGTCGTCCACGCCCTCGAGCACGTGACGATCCGCGACCTGCCGGGCATCTTCAACGTGGCCGGTGACGGCGTGCTGACCCTGACCGAGACGATCTCCCTGCTCGGCAAGCACCCGATCCCGGTGATCCCGCCCTGGGGGACCGGTCTTGCCGCCTCCGCGTACCGCCGCTTCGGGCTGAATATCCCGGACGAGATGATCGGCCAGCTCCGATTCGGCCGCGGCATTGACAACCGGCTCTTTAAGTCGACCGGTTTTCATTACCGCAACACCTCACGGGAAACGGTGATCCATCTGCGGGAACGGCTGCGGCTGAATCCGGTGGCGTCCGGGGTGGCGAATCCTTACCGCTACGAGCCCGAGGTGGAAGAATTCCTGCGACACAGCCCGCACGTGATCCGGGAGCCGTCGAAGGATGTAGGTCCGGAAGATGCCGCGATGTTCGATCCGTCTCCGCCGGTCGGGGAATAGCCTGCAAATAGCTGCAAAACAGCTTGCGTTTCGCAAAAAGGTTTTGCCCGGCCTCCGTGGTAACTACAATTGCGGAACGGTTTCTTGACGATTTACCTAGCCAGGACAGGGTTTGAATGGGACGCAAGACTCAGATACTGATGATCGCAGCGGTTTTCCTCCTGATCGGAGGAGCGGTCGGTGCCTACGCGTATGACAGCTCGACCAAGGATGAGCTCGCTCAGGGCGTAACCATCAGCGGCGTCAACGTCAGTGGCATGAGCCGCGACCAGGCGACCGAGGCCGTGACCAACCATGTACTGGCGCCGCAGCGCAAGCCGGTCGCGGTCACTTTTAACAAGAAGTCATACAAGCTGCCGGCCAAGGAGCTCAACATCCAGGCCGACGTCACGACCAGCGTCGATCGCGCTTTCGAAGAGAGCCGGGAAGGCTCGCTGCCGTCACGGTTGGTCCGACAAGTGACCGGGGGCGAGGTCAACGCCGCGATCCCGGTCGAGGTGACCTATTCGAGGAAGGCCGTCAACAAGTTCGTGCGCGAAGTCGCCGAGAACGTGAACGAGGACCCGGTCGACGCTTCGGTCTCCGCCGGACCCGACTCGCTCAGCGTCGTCAAGGCGCATGACGGACACAAGCTGCGGGACAACCTGCTCACGACCCAGCTGACTTCCCTGCTCGACTCCGGCAAGGGCGTTCGCACCCTGCCCGCCAAGGTGAACGTCACCAAGCCCGCGGTCACGACCAAAGAGGTCGCGACGAAGTACCCGACTTACCTGACCCTGGACCGCGCCAACTACCAGCTGACGCTCTGGAAGGATCTCGAACTGACCAAGACCTACACGGTCGCAGTGGGCCAGGTCGGCCTCGAGACGCCGGCCGGCACTTACAGCATCCAGGACAAGCAGGTCGATCCTGTCTGGACCGTGCCGAATTCGGCCTGGGCCGGGGATCAGGCCGGAATGGTCGTGCCCGGTGGCACTGCCGAGAACCCGCTGAAGGCGCGCTGGATGGGCATCTTCGACGGTGCCGGCATTCACGGAACGGATGACATCGGCTCACTCGGCTCGGCCGCGTCCCACGGCTGTGTCCGGATGGGGATTGCCGACGTGATCGAACTCTATGACCAGGTCGATGTCGGTACTCCCATCTACATCGGCTGATTTGCCGGTCGTAAACGAGGCCGGGCCCGAACCCGATCCGCGCTGGTCACAGGCTATGGCTCTCTATGAGGCCGATCTTGTCGCCACAGCCTCGTCGCCGAAAACGATCAAGGCCTACCACCACGACCTGCTTCAGGTGGCAGAGTGGGCCGGCCGTGCCGGACTCGCGCCGGATGAGGTCGGACACCGCGACCTGAGGCGTTACGCCGCGTCGCTTTCCGGCCAGGACCTCGCGGCAACCACGATCAGTCGCAAGCTCGCGGCGATTCGTGGGTTCTACGCCTTCCTCCTGCGGACCGGCCGCGTGAAGCAGAACCCGGCCGATCTGGTCTCGGCCCCGAAGGCGGATTCGAAGCTGCCTACGGTCCTGACCGCGCAGCAGATGGAGACGCTGCTTGACCGCGTTCCAGCTCGCACCCCGCTCGAGATGAGGGACCGCGCCATGCTCGAACTCGCCTACTCATGTGGCCTGCGCTCGGAAGAGGTGATCTCGATCGAAACCGATTCGATCGACTTCGACAGCGAGCAGATCTACGTCGTCGGCAAGGGCTCACGCCACCGGCGCCTGCCGGTGGGTGAGCCGGCACAACGGGCGGTCGAGGCCTATCTGGCCCGCGGCCGGCCCAGCCTCGTCTCCGACCGCAGCGAGAAGGCCCTGTTCCTTTCCCGCAACGGTCGCCGCCTGTCTCCCTCTGACGTGACCCGCCGGCTGGCGATCTGGGTCCGCGAAGCCGCCGGCACCGGCGGCATCTCGCCACACGCCCTGAGGCACTCGTTCGCAACCCACCTGCTTGAGGGCGGCGCCGACCTGCGCACGATCCAGGAGCTTTTGGGCCATTCCTCGATTTCAACCACGCAGATCTACACGCACCTCGATGCCGCCCGCCTGCGCGACGCCTACGCCGGCAGCCATCCGCGCGCTTGAAGCAGGTGCATGATGTGCGATCGGTGTCGTATATGAGCTACAAACGCACAACATCCCTCGCTTCATCGGTCGACGGTACATTCTCTCGATGAAACTGACCGTGAACGTCGATGGTGGTGCGAGGGGTAACCCCGGTCCGTCGGCGATCGGGATCGTTGTGCGCGACGAAACCGGGGGAGTCCTGCTCGAACGCGGCGAGAAGATCGGTGACGCGACCAACAACGTCGCCGAATACAAGGCGCTCATCGCCGGCATCGCGCTGGCCAAGGAACTCGGGGCCGACAAGGTTGAACTGATCGGCGACTCGGAGCTCGTCGTCAAACAGGTGAGGGGCGAGTACAAGGTGAAAAACGCCGGAATCAAGCCACTTCACGCCGAAGCAAAGACCGCCCTGGCCGATTTCGACGAGTGGACGATCAAGCATGTCCGCCGGGAAATGAACTCCGAGGCCGACCGCCTCGTCAACGAAGTACTCGACGGCTGAGTGGCGTCGCCGGGAAGCGCCCGCTCACCGCGCTCAGAGGCATACGGCGTGTGATTCAGCCGGGTATACTCGCCCGACTTCGCGGCTGTAGCTCAGCTGGCTAGAGCGTCTGCTTGCCATGCAGAAGGTCGTGGGTTCGAATCCCATCAGCCGCTTGCGAGGTGCCGGTCAACCGGCTGGCACCTCCTTTGGCGCCTTGGCGGAGTGGTTACGCAGCGGCCTGCAAAGCCGTGTACGCCGGTTCGACTCCGGCAGGCGCCTTTAGCTGCTTCACCTTGACGACTTTCACCGGGGCGTAGGCCTTGCAGAAGCCGTTGATCTTGTCGGCTCGGGCGCGCAGCTTCGTACCTTTGCGGATCTTCTTGATCCGGGTGCTTGCCTGGCACTTGGAGCCGGTCACTCCGTCAGAGGCAAGTACCGCCCACTGGTAAACGGCACGATTGATCGTGCCCTGCTCCACCCGGACCACGTAATCGACGGTCTGGCCGGTGCGGGTCGTGGTCTGCGCCAGGTCGGACGGGCGTGAATTCGGGTCGGCCAGCGGCTTGAACGTGCCGTTGGTGCTCTTGTAGCTGTAGGAGACCGTGGTCGGGGCCGAGCAGTTCGCATCGGTGGGGGGTCCGGCGCCGAGGGCGGCGGTGGTGCAGTAATACGGGCTCTGCTGCGGCCCGGAGAACAGCGGGCCGATTCTCGGAGAGTTGAACATGTCGTGCCGGGCCGGATTGATCGCGTCGGTGCCGGCCCAGGCCGAGACGACGTTACTGCCGTTGCGGAGTCCGGTCACCAGACCGATCAGGCGCTGCGAATTGCCCGGGTCTGCCTTGAAGGAGCTGGTGACGACCGTGCCGTTGCGGCGGACGATCAGCTTGTTCCGGCTGGTCCCGCTGGGCGCGGTGACCGCCATCAGGGCGTCACCACCGGTGACCCGGTTCGGCTTGCTCGAAAGAGTCTCGATCTTGATCGGAGCAGCGGCCGAGGCCGGACCGGCAAGGAATACGACCGCCGCCAGGGCGAGGGCGACGAGGCTGAGTGCTGTCGCGACTGACTTCATTGCTCGGGACTCCTCGATCGGGGGTGAACCGGGACGAAACGGAGAATTGGCGCTTCGCCAATCGAAACACCACCTCCGGCGGCAAGTTGCGCACTCGGTCTGCGGAGGTCCGGGTGCCGCGCTCCGAGTCAAAGGATCTGCCGCGTTGGTAGGCTCCTCGATCCCGGGCGCATAGCTCAGTTGGTAGAGCGCCACGTCGACATCGTGGAGGTCACTGGTTCGAGCCCAGTTGTGCCCACTCAAGCAAAGCCCCGCGAATGCGGGGCTTTCGCATTTCCCGGGTGATTTGCCGGGCTTACTTGTGCCGCTTTGGCTTCTTGAGCGGCTTGACGGTCAGCTTCGCCGTCGTCTTGATGGTCGGCTGACTCGATGAAATGGAGAAGCGAACTGTGCCCGTGCCTTTGCGGAAGCGCTTCTTCGTCTTGAAGCTAAGGCTGGCGGTTCCGGTCGTATCGATCGGAACGCTTGCGATCGTCGAGCAGCGAGGCTTCTTCGCAAGCCTGGACGGCACCGTGGCGCAGACCTTGACGGAGGTCGCATCGGCGTCGCCGGCGTTGGAGACCTTCACCCGGAAGGTCGCCTTGCGCTTGGACTTCGCAGTTCTCGGCTTGGGCTTCGAGACCGTGAGGATCGGTTTTTCGACTCCGTTCAGCTGGCGCACCGCGCCGATCAGGTCGCCCTGGCCGAAGAAGTCCACGGCGACGATGTTAGGCAGCTTGCCGCGTCGCGCTTCACAGGCCTTTGCCCTGGCAACCAGCGCCTCTTTCGTGTTGACGATCGCGGCCCTGGCCGGTTGCGGTGTGACGCTAGTCGTGATCCAGTGGTTCATCAGGAACAGGGGTGAGCCTTCCTGACCACGGTTCGGCCGGCAGCTCTCGTTGAGCTGGGCCGGATCGGTGAGTTTTGCGGTGGAATTGCCTTCGACCGGTTCAATGAACTCGTACGGCGTTTCCATGACGGAACCGTCGTAGGCGAGGTGGTACCAGGAGACACCGGCCGCTTCCTGCTCAGCGAGCATCACGACCCGCTGGCCGGAGTCGATCATCTGCCTGAGCGTCGGGAACGAGGTCGCGGAACCCTGGTAGACGTATGGCAGCAGCCCGCTGTTCTGGACCGCTGTTGCGTAGTCCTCCGGTGAGATGCCGTCCTGATTGATGAAGGTGAGCACCTCACGCGGATTGGCGGCAAGAAAATCGGCGATGCGGCCAAGCTCCTCGGTCAGGTCGACCGAACCCAGTTGGCAAAGCTCGTGGCACATGTACGTGTGGGCGTGGGTGACCCGGCCTTCGCTCTTCGGGATTTTGATGACCGTGCCGTTCCCGTTAGCTTCGCCGTAATGCGTGTCGAAGAGCAGGGCGCGTACGCCGAGCTTCAGCTGGTTTGAGATCGAATAGGTCTGGTTGGGGAGGCTCCAGTTGAGCTCTGCCGCTGACATCGAGTTGTGGGTTCCCGGCAGGACCACCTGGTCCAGGGGCCGGTCGCAAAGCTCGGGTGCTCCGTTGCAGGGTTCGTCCGCGGCCGCTGCGGCCGATGGGAGCAGCATCAGCAGCCCCAGCGCCGCGATGATCCAGACAGCTCTTCCCCGGTAAGCGAACATTCCTGATGATCCCATGCCCGGATAAACCCTGCAGCTGAGCCTCAGTTGCGCTCGAGCATGGCGACCGCCCGCGCGGGGGCACCGCTGCCGCCGACCAGCGGCAGGGGGAGGCAGGACACGGTGAAGCCGGTGGATGGCAACCGGTCGAGGTTGACCAGTCGCTCGATCTGTGAATAAGCGAGATCGACCTGATGTGCCTGCCAGAAGATGCCCGCCTCCTGTTTCTCGATCGCCTCCTGAGCCTGCATCCACAGTGGGCGGTCCCAGCCCCAGGCGTCGATGCCCATCACCCGCACTCCGCGCTCATAGAGCCACTCGGTAGCGGCGCCGCTGACCCCGGGCCCGTGGGCCATGTACTCGGGCGTTTCGATCCACTGGTCGCAGCCGGTGCGCACGAGCACGATGTCGAACGGCTTCAGCTCATGGCCGGCATCGGCCAGGGCAACTTCGACGTCGGCGACGTCGATCACTTCCCCGGCGGGGCGGCCATCGAAGTCGAGGACGACCCCCGGGTTCACGAACCACTCGAGCGGCAGCTGGTCGATCGTCTGGGCCGGTTCGCCGCCGATCGTCGAGTTGTAGTGCCAGGGCGCATCGATGTGGGTCGAGTTGTGGGTGCCGAACCGGGTGAAGAACTCGTTGGCCCAGCCTTCACCGTTGCGCAGAAGTTCGGGATCGACCCCGAAGAGCTCCTTGATCACCTTCGCGCCATCGGCGTGGTCGCTGAACTCGACCTCGGTCCGGAGCACCTCCGGGGTGCCATCGGGACTGGGAACGATCGGGGCCGAAAGATCGATGATTTCCATCCTCCAACTATAAGCCGGGTCCCGCGAGGCTAGGATGCGCTGATGTCCGCGCCAGTCTTCACCAAGATTCGAGTCGCAGTCCTTGCCGCCGCGGCCAGGATGGTCTTCGCGCTGCCGGGTCGGCTGCTCACCCTTATCTTCGGCCGGCCGCCGGAAGTCGCCAGTGGCCTGAGGCCCGATGCCTGGGCGCTGTGCCGGATCGCCGGTCTGGTCGAGAAGGATGCGAGCAAGGTCACGGTCGAGGAGATGCGGCAGGACACCGAGGAACTTGCGCAGGTCGTGACCAGGGAACCGGACCCGGGTGTCACCTCGAAAGACTTCGACCTCGGCGTGGAGGGCCACCCCTTGCATGCGCGTCTGTACGTGCCGGCTGCGGCTCCCGCCAGCGGTCCCCTGATGGTCTATTTCCACGGCGGCGGCTGGGTAGTCGGATCGCTTGACACCCATGACCGCGCCTGCCGGCGCTTGGCCCGCGCGGGAGGCACCCGGATTCTCGCGGTCGACTACCGGCTGGCGCCGGAACATCCTTTCCCGGCCGCGCCCGACGATGCACTCACGGCTTGGCAGGCAGTTCAGGCTGATCCCGATCGCTTTGGAGCCGATCTGTCCCGAATCGGTGCCGGTGGCGACAGCGCCGGCGGCAACCTCGCGGCGGTTCTCTGTCAGGACCTGCGGGACATGGGGCAGGCCCAGCCGCTCTACCAGCTGCTGATCTACCCGGTAGTGAAGGTCGGAGCGAAGACCCGATCAAAGGCCGACTTTGCAAGAGACTTCTATCTCACCACCGAGCGGATGGACTGGTACGACGCGCAGTACTCGCCAGGGGACCTCCGTCTGGACCACCGCGCCTCTCCGGCGCTGAACGAGGACCTTTCGGGACTCGCTCCGGCTTACATCGTCTCCGCGCTGGCCGATCCGCTCCGTGACGAGGCGGAGGACTACGCCAGGAACCTGGAAAAGGCGGGAGTTCCGGTCAGGCTCGACCGCATGCCGCTGGTCCACGCTTGGTTCAACGTCACGCTTTCGCGCTCGTCCATTGCGGCCCACGAGGTCGTCGCGGACCAGATCCGGCGCTACCTGGCCGAGGTACCGGACCCGGCCACTTCGATTTCAGGCGACTGAATACGATGGAGCGATGCCCGCCGGTACCGAAAAACTGACCGTCAGCCTGCCCGACGGCACCGCGCTCGAGCTCGAACCCGGCGCGACCGGTGCCGACGCCGCGATGGCGATCGGCGAGGGCCTGGCCCGGGCCGCCCTCGGACTGAAAGTGGGCGACGAGGTCCGCGACCTCTCGGCACCTGTGAGTGATGGGGAAGAGATCTCGATCATCACCTCGCGTGACCCGGAAGGACTCGAGCTGATCCGCCACGACGCCGCGCACGTGATGGCGACGGCGGTCCAGGAGCTCTACCCGGGGACCAAGGTGACGATCGGGCCGGCGATCGAGAACGGCTTCTATTACGACTTCGAATTCCCCGAGGACGTGACGATCACCGACGCCGAGCTGCCGGAGATCGAGGCGGCGATGAAGAAGCACATCAAGGCCGACGAGAAGTTCGAGCGCCGCGACGTGCCGGTGGCCGAGGCGATCGAGATCTTCAGGGAGCAGGATGAGAACTTCAAGGTCGAGCTGATCGAGGACCTGATCACGAACGAAGGCGCGGAGACCGTTTCGCTCTATCGGAACGGCCCCTTCGAAGACCTCTGCCGCGGCCCGCACGGCCCCGGCACCAGGAAGATCAAGGTGATCAAGCTGAACTCGGTCGCCGGCTCCTACTGGCGCGGCGACGAGAACCGCGAGACGCTCACCCGGATTTACGGAACGGCTTTCTTCGACAAGAAGGACCTGGCCGAGTACCTCGAGAAGATCGAGCAGGCAAAGGCCCGGGACCACCGCCGGCTCGGACCCCAGCTCGACCTGTTCATGCTGCGAGAGGAAGCCCCCGGCATGCCCTTCTGGCTGCCGAACGGCACCGTCCTGCTCGGCCTGATCGAAAAGGAAGTCCGGGAACAGCTCGACCGGCGCGGCTATCAGGAGATCGCGACGCCGCAAGTGATGGACGAGGCGCTCTGGCACCGGTCCGGCCACTGGGAGAACTACAAGGACGACATGTACTTCATGGAGGTCGACGACCGGCGATACGCGCTGCGGCCGATGAATTGCCCTGGCGCCTGCCTGGTCTACGGCGCCCACCGGCATTCCTACCGTGACCTGCCGCTGCGGCTCGCGGAGTTCGGCCGGGTCACCCGAAATGAACGCGAAGGGGTGCTCCACGGCCTGTTGCGCGTCCGGGCCTTCACCCAGGACGACGCGCACGTCTACTGCACCGAGGATCAGATCGAAGCCGAGGTCGGCGACATCTGCGAGGCGATCGACGAGCTCTACGGCCGCTTCGGCTTCGAGGACGTTTCGGTCGAGCTCTCAACCAAGCCGGACAAGGCGATGGGCAGCGACGACCTCTGGGAGAAGGCCGAAGCCAAGTTGAAGGCCGCACTCGACAGCCAGGAGCGCGACTACACGATCAATCCGGGCGACGGCGCTTTCTACGGCCCGAAGATCGACTTCCACGTGACCGATGCGCTCGGCCGCTCCTGGCAGCTCGGCACCTGTCAGCTCGACTTCCAGATGCCGGAGCGGTTCGAACTCGACTACACCGGCGCCGACGACGAGCGGCAGCGCCCGGTGATGATCCACCGCGCCCTGCTCGGCTCGATGGAACGCTTCGCCGGAATCCTCATCGAGCACTATGCCGGCCGTTTCCCGTCCTGGCTGGCGCCGGTCCAGGCGATGATCGTGCCGGTCGCCGACCGTCACATCGAATACGCCAGGGAGGTGGCCGAAGACCTGCGGGCCTCGGGGGCCAGGGTCAAGGTCGAGGAGCGCTCGGAGTCGGTCGGCAAGAAGATCCGCGCGGCCGAACTGGGCCGGTATCCGTACATGCTGGTCGTCGGTGACCGCGAGGTCGAGGCGGGGGAGGTCGCGGTCCGTTCCCACGACGAGGGCGAACTCGGCTCAATGTCTTCGGAAAAGTTCTGTATGCTGCTTGACACTTGAATATTTGCTTTGAACAGAACCCTTTCCAGCTCGCCTTCGTGAGCCAATTTCCAGTTTGTCCGTCCGCTTGAACCTCCGCTTGGCTGCTAACTAGTGCCGGTTCCTCGCAGGTTCGATCGGCGTCCGCCCGAGCGTGATTCGACTCGTATCAACGAGCGCATCCGCGTGCCCAAGGTCCGGCTCATCGGAGCCGACGGCGAGCAGGTCGGCATCGTTACGACCGACGACGCCCGGGAGATGGCCCGCGACGCGGACCTCGACCTGGTCGAAGTCGCCGCCGGCGCCAAGCCGCCCGTGGCCCGCCTCCTCGACTACTCGAAGTACAAGTACGAGCAGGAGCAGAAGCTCAAGGCCGCGCGCAAGCACCAGACCCAGGTCAACGTGCGCGAGATCAAGCTGCGCCCGAAGATCGCGGTCCACGACTACAACACCAAGAAGGGCCACGTCACCCGCTTCCTGAAGCACGGCGACAAGGTCAAGGTGACGATCATGTTCCGCGGTCGCGAGCAGGCCCACCCCGAGCGTGGCCGTGATCTGCTCTACCGCCTCTTCGAAGATCTTGAGGGCCTGGCGACGATCGAGTCGAAGCCGCTCCAGGAGGGCCGCAACATGAGCATGCTGCTCGGCCCGTCCAAGGAGGCCGCCAAGTTCGTCGAGGCCGACAAGAAGGAAGGCGAGCCGACCACGGACGAAGAAGAGACTGCGAGCGCACCGGTCAACACCCACCCGCAGGCGATGACGCCCGAGCAGGTGGAAGCGACCGAGAATGAAGCTGGCGAAGAGCCCGAAGAAGAAGCCGCCGACGCCCCGGCCGAACAAGCCGCCGACGCCCCGGCTGAAGAAGAAACCACTGACGCCCCGGCTGAAGAAGCCGAAGCAACGGATGACGCCGCGGAATCAGACTCCGATTCATCCGACTCCGGCGACTCCAGCAGCTCCGACTAGAACTCAACCGGCGATCAGATCGGCGATTCGCTCGCTCGCCTTGCCGTCCCAGAGGGGTGGTGGCTGCGAGGTGACCGCTCCGCCGTCGGTGATCAGTCCCGGGATCTCGACGATTCTTGCCGGGTCGAGGCCGAGCATCGTGTTGGTTCCGAGTTCTACCGTCACCGGTCGTTCGGTGTTGTTGCGGAGGGTGAAACATGGCACGCCGAGGTAGGTGGTTTCCTCCTGGATGCCGCCCGAGTCGGTGAGGACCGCGGTGGCGTCGCACTCCAGCGAGAGGAACTCGAGGTAACCGACCGGGTCGACCAGGTGGAGGCCGGGCGCAATGTCAGCGCCCTCGGCATCGAGTTTGGCCCGGGTGCGCGGGTGGACCGGGAACAGGACCGGTACGTCTGCTGCGACCAGGTTGAGCGCCGCGATCGCTTCGAAGAGCAGGGGTCCGTCGACCAGAGCGGGGCGGTGGAGGGTTACCAGCAGGTAGCCACCCGGCTCGAGGCCGAACTGCCGGCAGGCCTCGAGGGGCCGGAACCGGTCCTCGAGCGCGACCAGGCTGTCGATCATCGTGTTGCCGACGAAATGGGCCTTCTCGGCCGGGATGCCTTCGCGGGCGAGGTTGTCGAGGGCTTCCGCCGAGTGGACATAGAGCTGATCGGCGATCGCGTCGGTCAGGACCCGATTGACTTCTTCCGGCATGGTGCGGTCCCAGCTGCGCAGGCCGGATTCGAGGTGGGCGACCGGGATCCCCAGCTTGACCGCGGTCAGCGCCGCCGCGAAGGTCGAATTGACGTCGCCGGGCACGACCACCAGGTCGGGCCGGTCGGCGACCAAAAGGGGCTCGAGCCGCTCCATCACCCGCGCGGTCTGCTGGGCATGGGTGCCGGACCCGATCTCCAGCATGTGGTCCGGTTCCGGCACTCCGAGCTGCTCGAAGAAGATCTCCGACATCATCCGGTCGTAGTGCTGACCGGTGTGGACGATTTCCTGATCTGAATCGGGCAGCCGCTCACGCAGAGCCGCGATCAGCGGGGCCATCTTTACGAAATTCGGCCGGGTGCCGAGCACGTGCATGATTCGCATTGCGGCTCACCCTATCCGTGCAAACAGACGCCGGAAGGGTGCTCCTCCTCTTTGTTTGATTGAATACGCCGTCGCATGCCGAAGATGAAGACACATTCCGGAGCCAAGAAACGGTTCAGAAGAACCGCCAATGGCAAGCTGCGTGGACGGCGCGCTTACTCCAGCCACATCCTGGAGAAGAAGTCGCCGAAGCGCAAGCGCCGCATGGCCCGGCCCGTCGAAATCTCGGATGCCGACGCACCGCGGATCAACAAACTGCTTGGAGGCAAATAATGCCTCGCGTCAAGCGGTCGGTAAACGCGCGGAAGAAGCGCCGCAAGGTACTCGAAGAAGCCAAGGGCTATTACGGCCGGAAGAGTTCTTCCTACAAGCTGGCCAAGGAACAGGTCATGCGTTCCGGTGCTTACGCGTACCGCGACCGCAGGGTCAGGAAGCGTGACTTCCGTCGCCTCTGGATCACCCGCATCAACGCCGCCGCGCGGGCCGAGGGCATGAGCTACTCGCAGCTGATCCACGGCCTGGACAAGGCCGGCGTCGAAGTGAACCGGAAGATGCTCGCCGATATCGCGGTCCACGACCGTGAGGACTTTCGCCGATTTGTCGAGATCGCCCGGGAGGGTGCCGCCGCGTAACGCGCTTCGGCACTCACTTATTTCGGGCGGCTTCGCATTTGCGAGTCGCCCTTTTTTGTTTTTGGAGAGAAATGATCACCAGCCCTGACAACGAAAAACTGAAACTGGTCCGGAAGCTCGGCCAGAAGAAGCACCGGGAGAAGCTCGGCCTGTTCGTGACCGAGGGCGAAGACCTGGCTGCCGCCGGCCTGGCCGCTGGCCACAAGCCGAAGGCGTTGCTGGTCCATCCGGACTCCGACATCGAAGGCGAGGCGGTCGAACCGGAGCTGCTGGAGCGGGTCTCGTCGCTCGCTTCGGGTACGAATGTGATCGGCATCTGGCACGAGATATGGGCTGAAGAGCCGAAGGAAGTCTGCGTTTTCCTCGACGGTCTGGCCGACCCGGGCAACATGGGCACGATCATCCGCACCGTCGACGCGCTGCTCGATGCCACCGTGGTTGTCGGCCCCGGCAGCGTCGATCCGTACGCGCCGGCATCGGTCCGGGCCAGCATGGGTTCGATCTTCACCCAGCCCGTCCTCAAGGGCAAGATCGACGTCACTCCGGAGCCGCGGGTGGCGATGGTCGCCTCCGGTGGTGGCTGGCCCGACGGTCACGCCACTCCGGTGACCATCGTCCTGGGCTCCGAAAGAGCAGGAATCCAGCATGTGGTCTTGAATCAATGCGATGAGACCTGGACCATCCCCCTGCGGGAAGGACGGGCTGAATCCCTGAACGTCGCGGCCGCAGCGGCGATCGCCTGTGAGCGGATATCGTCGCAACCGTCGGCCGGAGAATCGAGCTGAGAGCAATGCAGATAAGACTGGAACAGATCGAGGCCGAAGCAACCGACTCCGTTGGTGCCGCCGGCTCGTCCGCCGAGCTCGAGGACCTGCGGGTCAAGTATCTCGGCCGGAAGGCCGAACTGACCTCGATCCTCCGGGGGATCGCCGATCTGGAACCGGCTGAGCGGGGTCCGGTCGGTGGCGCTGCCAACAAGGTCCGCAAGGCACTCGAAGCTCTGATCGAAGAGCGGATCGCTTCGCTGGCCGGAGCCGAGCTCGAAGCCGGCCTCGCCGGTGACCGGATCGACGTGACCCTGCCCGGCTCACCGGCAAGGGCGGTCGGCCACCTTCACCCGATCACCCGAACCAGGCGGCTGATCGAAGACGTGATGATCGGTCTCGGCTACCAGGTGATGGAGGGCCCCGAAGTCGAGCACGATTTCTACAACTTCACCGCGCTCAACCATCCGGCGGACCATCCCGCCCGGATGCTCCAGGACACCTTCTACATCGAGGCCGGCGCCGGCGCGCCCGATGACGCCGGTCCGCGGGACGTGCTGCTCCGGACCCACACTTCGCCGATGCAGGTGCGGGCGATGGAGACCGCGCCACCGCCGCTCTTCATGATCGTGCCCGGCAAGACCTACCGGCGGGATTCAGACGCCACCCACAGCCCGATGTTCCATCAGGTCGAAGGCCTCGCGGTCGCCGAAGGAATCACCCTGGCCGACCTCAAGGGCACCCTGCTGGCGATGCTGAGGGAGATCTTCGGCCCCGATCGCGAAATCCGGATGCGGCCGCACTTCTTCCCGTTCACCGAGCCTTCGGTCGAGTTCGACGTCTCCTGCTTCAAGTGCGGCGGCTCCGGAAAGCTCGACGACGGTGAGCGCTGCAACCTCTGCAAGGGCATCGGCTGGATTGAGCTCGGCGGTGCCGGCATGGTCGATCCGAACGTCTTCGGTTTCGTGCGCGAGGCCGGTTACGACCCCGACCTGGTCACCGGATTCGCCTTCGGCTTCGGCATCGAGCGCATCGCCATGCTGCGGCACGGCGTGGGAGACCTGCGGCTCTTCTTCGAGAACGACGTCCGGATGCTGGAGCAGTTCTCATGAGGGTCCCTTACGGCTGGATGGCCGAATACTGCGATCCGGGCCTCTCGCCGCAAGTGCTCGCCGAGAAGCTGGCGATGACCGGCACCGAGGTCGAAAGGGTTGTGACTTCGGGTCCACCGTCGGCCGACAACTTCGTGATCGGACTGGTCAAGGCGGTCGAGGAGCACCCCGACGCCGACCGGTTGCGGGTCTGCACCGTCGATGCCGGTGGCGAGGAGCGCAGCATCGTCTGTGGTGCGCCGAACGTTGCCGCGGGCCAGACGGTCGTAGTCGCCCTGCCGGGCGCGGTGATGCCCGGTGGTATGAAGATCAAGAAAGCCAAGCTGAGAGGAGTGCCTTCCGAAGGCATGATCTGCTCGGAGAGCGAGCTCGAACTCGGTGACGGCAAGGACGGCATCATGGTCCTCGAGGACGTCCTGGCTGCCCCGGGAACGCCTGCGGCCGAGGTGGTGCCGATCTCGGAGCAGGTACTCGAACTCGAAGTCACCCCGAACCGGACCGACTGCTTCGGCATCTATGGCGTGGCCCGCGAGGCGCACGCGATCACCGGCGCTGCGCTGGCGCCTCCCCCGTGGCAGGACCAGGCGATCGAACCCGGCGGCGAGGTCGACAAGCTTGTCTCGGTCAAAGTAGAGAACCACGATCTCTGTCCGCGCTTCACGGCCCGGACCTTCACGAATGTCACGATCGCGCCTTCGCCGCTCTGGCTGCGGGCGCGGCTGATCGCTTCCGGCCTGCGGCCGATCAACAATGTGGTCGACATCACCAACTACGTGATGTGGCTCACCGGCCAGCCGATGCACGCCTTCGACCTCGACCTCGTACCCGATGGAGCGTTGTCGATCCGCTCGGCGGAGGCCGGCGAGAAGGTGACCACCCTCGACGGCGTCGAGCGGGAAGTCTCGGCAGACACCGTCCTGGTCTGCGACAGCAACGGCCCGACCTCGATCGCCGGGGTCATGGGCGGTGCGGTGTCCGAGGTCTCGGAATCGACCACCTCGGTGCTGATGGAAGCGGCGACCTGGAACGGCCCGAACATCCTGCGCACCTCGCGCGACCTCAACCTGCGGTCCGAGGCCTCGTCCCGGTTCGAGAAGCAGCTCCATCCTGAACTCGCCGAAAGGGCCCAGATCGTGGCCACGGCCCTGATGGTCGAACTCTGTGGCGCGACCCCGGCCTCCGGCATGGTCGATGTGGCCGCGCCGATGCCCGAAGCTGAGCCGATCCGGCTGCGGAACGGACAGGTAGAGCGCATTCTCGGACTCGCGATCGACACCGCCAACCAGACCGAAGCCCTGGAGATGCTCGGCTTCGGTGTCGAGCCGGACGGCGAAGACCTGCTGGTCTCGGTCCCGGCCGACCGGTTCTACGACGTGACCCGGGAAATCGATTTGGTCGAAGAGGTCGGCCGGGTCAACGACCTCGACCGCCGGCTGCCGGCGACCCTGCCTTCGGGCTCCGGACGGGTCGGCGGGCTCAGCCGACAGCAGGGCCTGCAGCGGCGGGCCGAAGATTCGATGCGGGAAGCCGGGTTTGACGAGATCGTCGGCTGGAGCTTTACCGATCCCGCCGAGGCCGTACGGCTGAGGCTGGCCGAGTCCGATCCCCGCGCCCGCGCGGTCCGGCTCTCCAATCCGCTTTCCGAAGACCAGTCGGTGATGCGCACGACCCTGCTCGGCTCCCTGCTTGGCGCCGCCGGCCGCAACCGGTCACGGGGTGCCGGTCGGATCGCCCTGTTCGAGTTCGGACGGGTCTACCTTCCGGCAGGGGACTTCGGTCCCGGGCCGCTCGGTGGCGACTTCCCGGGCAACCAGCGGCCACCGGTCAACGAACCTCAGCACCTCTCGGTCCTGGCGACCGGCGCGATCGACCCCGCAAGCTGGGCCGACGATCCGGCTTCGGCCGACTTCTTCCAGATCAAGGGTGTGCTCGAACGGCTGGCGCTCGGCCTCGGCACCACGATCGAGGTCATCGCCGGCGAGCAGCCGTTCCTCCATCCGGGACGCTCGGGAACGGTCGTCGCCAATGGTCAGGAGATCGGCTGGATCGGCCAGATCCACCCGTCGGTCGCCGCCGCCTGGGACCTCGATGACACCGTCGCTTTCGAGATCAGGCTGGCCGAGCTGCTCGAGGCTTCGCCGCTCGGCGAGGAGACTTACGGCGACTTCACCAGCTTCCCGCCGGTCGACCGGGACCTCGCACTGGTCATCGCCGATTCCGTCGAGGCGGCGAGCGTGCTCGCCGCCGCGGAGAAAGCCGGGGGAGACCTGCTGGTCTCGGTGACCGTCTTCGACGTATACCGGGGAGACCAGATCGGCCCCGATGAAAAGAGCCTCGCCCTGAGGATGCGCTTCCGGGCGGACGACCGGACCCTGAGCGACGAAGAGGTCGATCCCGTCTGGCAGAACATCATCAGTGCCGCCGAGGCGCTCGGAGGCAAGGTCCGTGGCTGATTGGGCGCAACCGATCGGGCCCGAAGGGGCCAGGGCGAGGGTCGTCGTCGCCGGCGCGACCGGTTACGCCGGCGCGCTCGCGGCCCAGCTCGTCTGGTTTCACCCCGAGCTCGAGCTGGCCGAAATCACTGCCCGGTCCGAGACCGGTGTGGCCCTGAACGCGCTCTACCCGCGATACGACGTGCCTCTGGTACTGAAGGAGCTGGACCTGGCCGGCCTCGAGGATGTCGACGTCGGCATCGTCGCCTACCCGCACGGCGCGGCTGCCCCAGTGGTCGCCGAGATGCGAGGGCTCGGCATGATCGTGGTCGATCTCTCCGCTGATTTCCGGCTCGAAGACCTTCCGACCTACGAACGCTTCTATGGAAGCCACGGTGCTCCCGACCTGCTCGACGGCGCGGTTTACGGACTGCCTGAGCTGAACCGGGATGCCGTCAAAGAAGCCGAGTTGATCGCCAACCCCGGCTGTTATCCGACAGCGACGATCCTGGCACTGGCGCCGCTCGCCGAAGCCGGCCTGATCGACGACGTCGTGATCGACGCCAAGTCCGGCGTCTCGGGCGCCGGCCGGGGCGGGGGCGAGGCCACTTCGTTCATCACGGTCACCGAGAACGTGTCGCCGTACAAGGCGGTCGGCCACCGGCACCGCCCCGAAATCCTCGAGCAGCTGAACGGCCTTGCGCCCAGCGACATCCCGTCGCTCACCTTCGTGCCGCACCTTGTTCCGGTCGACCAGGGAGAACTGGTCAGCTGTTACGTGAAGTCGTCGGTCGATCTGGCCCAGGAAGACCTCGACAAGCTTTATTCGGACCGGTACCTGAGCGAGCCCTTCGTCAAGGTGACCGATTCCCCGCCCGGCATGCGGGACGTGAGGGACACCAACCAGTGCCATATCCAGGCGGTCGTCGGTGATGACCGCATCCTCATCTTTGCCGCGATCGACAACCTCTGGAAGGGTTCCTCGGGCCAGGCGATCCAGAACCTGAACCTGATCCTCGGCCTCGATGAAGGATTGGGGCTCAGATGAGCGAGGACTTTTTTCGGTCGAAGTGGGTCAATGCCCCCGCAGGGGTAGAGCAGCTCGATCCGAAAGACCTTCCGGCCGGGTTCCGGGCGGCCAGCGTCCCCTGCGGGCTGAAGGACGACGGCAAGACCGATCTCGGTCTGGTCAGTTGCGATTCAGACGAGGTCAGCTCGGCGATCCTCCTGACGAAGAACGCGGCCGCCGCGGCCCCGATCCGGGTCTGCCGGGACCAGCTGGAGCAGGACACGATTCGGGCGGCGATCGTCAACTCGGGCAACGCCAACGCCGCCACCGGAAAGCAGGGCATCAAGGACGCCCTCGCGATGCGGGAAGGTGCCGCCGCGGCGCTCGGCTTCGAACCGACGCAGGTCGCGGTCGCCGAGACCGGAGTGATCGGGGTGCCGATGGACATGGAATTGGTCCTGTCGGGGATCGACGGACTTGCCGGATCGCTTGCGGCCGACGGCGGCGTGAGCTTCTCCGAGGCGATCATGACCACCGACCAGTGGCCCAAACAATGTTGCGTGCGGCTCGGCGGGGTGACCATTTCCGCTCAGGCAAAAGGTGCCGGCATGATCGAGCCCGGTTTCGCCACCATGCTCTGCTTCGTCCAGACCGACGCTGTTCTCGAGGGCCCGGAGGCCCTCCTGCGCGGCGCGGTCGACAGCTCCTTCGAACGCATCACCGTCGACGGCCAGATGAGCACCAACGACACCGTGCTGCTCCAGGGAAGCGGACTTTCCGGAAAGCCTCTGCCCGCCGGCCTGCTCGAGGCCGTGCTGCTCCAGCTGGCGATCGAAGTGGTCCGGGACGGAGAGGGCGCGACCCGGGTCGGGCGGATCGAAGTCTCTGGCGCTGCCGACGACGAAGAGGCGGAGATGGTCGCGCGGCGGATCGCCAACTCACCTCTGGTCAAGACGGCGCTGCTCGGCCGGGACCCGAACTGGGGCCGGATCGCCCAGGCAGCCGGCGCCGCACTGGCCGGTTCCGACATCGGCGAACTCGGACCGGACGTGATTGAAGCCTCCGACCTGGCTACTGATGCCCCCGAAGCCGAGCTTTCGCTCAAGCTCGACCGGGGTGATGGCCGGGCCCACATCTACTTCAGCGACCTGACTCACGAATACATCGTCATCAACGCCGAATACACAACGTAAGGACCTCCGATGGATGACAAAAAAGCCCAGGAGATCGCCGGAGTACTCGATGACGAGAACGTCACCGTGCTGCTCGAGGCGCTCCCCTACATCCGGGAATTCCACGGCAAGACCGTGGTCATCAAGTACGGGGGAGCGGCGATGCGAGAGGAGTCCCTGCGGGAGGCCTTCGCCAAGGACGTGGTCCTGCTCAAGTACGTCGGCATGAACCCGGTGATCGTCCATGGCGGTGGTCCTGAGATCTCCGAGGTCATGAACAAGATGGGCCTCGAGGTCAAGTTTCACCACGGGCTGCGGGTGTCCGACGCGGAGACGGTCGAGGTCGCGAAGATGGTCCTGCTCGGCAAGGTCAACGCCGACCTGGTCCGGCGCCTCAACCGGGCCGGCCAGCCTTCGGTCGGCCTTTCCGGCGAGGACGGCGCGCTGTTCGAGGTCGCTCCGGTCGCCAACGCGGCCGAGGTCGGTTTCGTCGGCGAGATCGAGCGGGTCGACGTCGGCGTGCTCAACCACATCTCCGAGGACTACATCCCGGTGATCGCTTCGGTCGCCTCCGACCGCGACAGCAATTCGTACAACGTCAACGCCGACGAGGCCGCCGGCAAGGTCGCGGCGGCGCTCGGTGCCTACAAGGCGGTCTTCCTGACCGACGTCGTCGGCTGGCTCGAGGATCCCGAAGACGAGACCACGCGGATCTCGCGGACCAGCGTCGACGAGGTGAAAAAGGCCCTTGAGGGCATCCAGGGCGGCATGCGGCCGAAGATGACCGCCTGCATCAACGCGATCCAGGGCGGGGCCCAGGCCGCGCACATCATCGACGGCCGGCGCCCCCATTCGCTGCTGCTCGAGCTCTTCACCGACGTCGGCATCGGCACCATGGTGAACCCGTGAATCCGGAACTGAAAGAGCGGGAAGAACGTTTCGTGATGCAGACCTACCGCCGGGCGGAAGTCAATTTCGTGCGGGGTGAAGGCGCCCTGCTCTTCGACGAGGACGGGCGGGAGTATCTCGACCTGCTCGGCGGGATCTCGGTCGCCTCGATGGGCCATTGCCATCCCGACATCGTCGCCGCGGTGCGGGAGCAGGCCGGCGAGCTGATGCATGTCTCGAACCTCTTCTACACCCAGCCGATGGTCGATCTGGCGGAGCGGCTCTCCGTGTCGTCGCTCGGCGGCCGTGTGTTCTTCTGCAACTCCGGCACTGAAGCAAACGAATGCGCGATCAAGATCGCGCGCAAGGCAGCGCACGGGCGGGGTGTCGAGAACCCGGAGATCATCTCCTTCGAAGACGACTTCCACGGCCGCACCTACGGCTCGCTCTCGGCGACGCCGGGGCTCGCCAGGGATCCCAAGCTGGGCCCGATGCTCGATGGCTTCCGGTCGGTGCCCTTCGACGACGGCGCCGCGCTGGAGGCCGCCACTGGTCCTGACACGGCGGCGATCCTGATCGAAGTGATCCAGGGCGAGGCCGGGGTGTTCGTCGTTTCGGACGAGACCCTGAGGCTGGCCCGTGAACTCTGTGATCGTTTCGGAGCCCTGCTGATCCTCGACGAGATCCAGACCGGCATCGGCCGGACCGGCTCGCTCTGGGCCTACGAGCAGGGCCCGGCCCGGCCGGACGTGATCACCAGCGCCAAGGCGCTCGGCGGAGGTGTCGCGATCGGCGCCTGCATCACCGACGAAGCCGCGGGCGAAGTCCTTGCGCCGGGTGACCACGGCTCGACCTTTGCGGCCGGCCCGGTCGCCGCGTCAGCAGCCCTGGCGGTGCTCGACCTGGTTGACCAGCCGGAGACGCTTCGCCGTATCCGGTCGCTCGGCTCCAGTCTCACCGAAGGTCTTTTGAAGATGGACGGGGTGGAGGCCGTGCGCGGCCGCGGGCTGATGCTCGGGGTCGAGCTCAGCGAAGGGATCAATTCCGCCGAGCTGAACGCCGAGCTGCTTTCCCGGGGTCTGGTGGCCAACGCGCCCCGGCCTGATTCCCTGCGCCTCCTGCCGCCGTTCGTCCTGACTGACGAGCAGGCCGGGCAGGCTCTGGAGATCATCTCGGGCACCCTTTCCGACCACCTTTCCGGGGTGGGTTCACGATGACCTTTCCCGTAGCATCCGCACTCTTCAACTGCACCGGAGGTTCCAGCGATGAATGACGATCCGACCCGAATCATGAGAGACGACCGCCCGCCGCCCCGCCGGAGGGACGACGACGGCTACGACCCGTATGAGCCGGAAGACAAGAGGCGCCATGTGCGGTGGCTGATCATCGCCATGCTCGCGATCATCATTGGTCTCGTTGTTGCCGTGGTCGTTATCGCAAATACGAATGACTCCGGAAGCGAGAACACGGGCGCCACCGGAGTTACCGGAGTGACTGAACTCACCCCGACCGTGCCGACCGGTACGACCGGTGAAACCAGCACCACGGACGTCCCGGTCGAGCCGGATACCCCGGTCGAGCCGGACACCGGCGGCGGCGTCAGCCCGGAGACCCCTCCGAGCGACGGTGGCACAGTGACCCCCGACACCGGCGGCGGCGTGAGCCCCCCGACCGACAGCGGTGGCTCGAGCGGTGGTATCGGCCCCGGATGACCGATCTGACCCTCGACTCCATGCCGGAGCCGATCGCCACCTATGAGGCGAGGCCCGAAGACGTACAAAGGGTCCTCCTGCTCTATTCGGGCGGGCTGGACACGAGCGTCATGCTCCACTGGATCCAGGAGCAGTACGGGGCCGAGGTCGTCACCCTGACGGTCAACCTCGGCCAGCCGGGCGAGGACTACACCGAGGTAACCGACAAGGCGAAAGCGATGGGGGCGATCGAGACCGTGGTCATTGACGCCCGCGAGGAGTTCGCCGAGGACTATGTCCTGCCGGCGATCAAGGCGAACGCGCTCTACGGCGGCGGCTACCCGCTTTTCACTTCACTGGGGCGCCCGCTGATCGGCAAGCTCGGGGTCGAAGTGGCGGCCCGGACCGGCTGCGACACCCTGGCCCACGGCTGCACCGGCAAAGGCAACGACCAGGTCCGCCTGGAAAGCACGGTGGCGACGCTCGCCCCCGACCTGAAGATGATCGCGCCGGTCCGGGCCTGGAGGATCGGCCGCGAAGAGGAACTCGAGTACTGCCGGAAGCACGACATCCCACTCAAGGGCGGCACTTCGGCGGCGCCATACTCGATCGACGACAACCTCTGGGGCCGTTCCTCGGAAGGCATTTCGATCGAGGACCTCAGTTCACCGCCGCCGGAAGACGTCTTCCAGCTGGTCACCCGGCCGGAGCTCGCACCGGACGAGCCAGAGACGGTCACCATCGGATTCGAGGCCGGCCGCCCGGTCAGCTTCAACGGGGAGGCGATGGACCTGGTGCCGCTGATCGACGCCGCCTCCGAGGCCGGGTGCCGCCACGGCGTCGGCATCGTCGACCACATCGAGGACCGCATCGTCGGCCTCAAGGTGCGGGACATCTACGAGGTGCCGGCGGCGGCGATCATCCTCACCGCCCATCAAGAGCTGGAGAAGCTCGTCTCGACGATCCACCAGAACAACTTCAAGAACACGCTCGACCGTCACTGGGCCTACCTGGCCTACGCCGGTTTGTGGCACGAGCCCCTGCGGTACAACCTCGATGCCTTCATGGACTCCGCCAATGAATACGCGACCGGTGAGATCTCGGTCAAGCTCTTCAAGGGATCGGCCACGCCGACCACCCGCAATTCGCCCTACGCTCTGTACGACGAGAGCCTGGCCTCATTCGGCGAGTCCGGGGGAGAGTTCTCCCAGCAGGCCAGTCCCGGTTTCATCGAACTTTTCTCACTGCAGAGCCGCATGGCTCACCAGGTACGAAATCGAGAGGAAAACTGATGTTCTATTCGCTGATAGGAAGAGCCACCATCAAGGTGTTCGTGAGTTTCTTCAGGCATAAGTTCGTATTGCGGACCGCGCTGCTCGCCGGGGTTGGAGTCGCGGCCGGCATCACCGTGGTCGGTGTCGCCGGCTACCTGGCCACCCGGGACGTCCCCGAAGGCTAGCGCCTATCCCGGTAGGCAGAGCTCGCCACCGCACCGCCCCGCGGACGCCGGGACCCGATGTGTCGGATCGAACGGGCAACCAGCCCGCTCTCACCGCCAATCGGCCCCCTGCGTCCACGGATCGGCACGTTGGCTTCGCAGCCCTACCGGGATAGGCTCTGGCGAAACCTGCTTTTGCACGAGATCTTGCTTGGGACCCCTGAGTCGGGGGGCCGGGCGAGAGGCTTGGTTACGGTGTGAGTCGGTTTTGGCTTCAACTCACACATTCAAAGTACTCATCGGTTCGGTTTGAAGATGAGGCGTTCAATCCTTGCGGGCACGATCGTGCCCGCGCTGCTTTGTGCGGCCTTTTCGGCTTCAGCGCAGGGCGACGTCGACGATCTCGAATCCGATACGGCAGCGGCGAAGCAGCGCATCGAGCAGGTCTCGCAATCGCTGGGTGAAGGCCGGGCGGAACTGGATTCCGCCCAGGAGCAGGCCGCCGCCGCGGCGGCCAGGGCCGACGAGATGAACGGCCTGATCGCCACCGGCGCTGAGAAGTCGGCAACGCTTGAAGAGAAGGTCGCCGGTTCCCAGGCCGAGCTCGATCGCTCGCGCCAACGGTTGAAGCGCGCCGAGCGGTTGCTGTCCGAGCGGCTGGTCGCGATCTACATGACCGGTTCACCCGACCTGACCGACATGGTGCTGGGCGCCGCGGACTTCAGCGACCTCGCCACCGGACAGGAGTACCTCGAGGCCGTCCAGAACGCCGACGTGCGTCTCGCCACCCGGGTGCGCTCGGTGCGTAACGACTTCGAAGACAAGACGGACCGGCTGACCCTGCTCAAGGTGAGGGTCGACCGGCACAACGCCGAGCTGGCCGCGGCCCAGGCCGGCATCGAGGCCGCACGTGCCGCCGCGGAGTCGAGCGCGGCCGAACTGGCCTCGGTCAACAGTTCACGCGAAGGCGAGATTGCCGGACTCAAGTCGGACATCAACGGCTGGGAGAAGCAGATCGAGAAGCAACAGGCCGCGACCGCGGCCGAGGCCGCGGAAGAGGTCGATTCGCAGCTCGGCGGCCCGTACTCGATCCCGACCTACATCGTGATGTGCGAATCAGGCGGCAACTACTCCGCACTGAACCCCAGCGGAGCCGGCGGCGCCTACCAGATCATGCCCGCGACATGGGAAGCGTACGGAGGTACGGGCTTGCCTAACGAAGCTTCGAAGGCAGAGCAGGACCGGATCGCGGCCTTGATCTACGCGGACTCGGGCACAGCTCCGTGGGTTTGTGGGTAGTCGGTCTGCCGTGGGACGCGGCGCGGGTGTCCCTGTCCAGGATCCCGGGATAGCGACGTGCCGTGGGCGCGGTCCGGGTACCCCTGTCCAGGATGCGGTTAGTCGACGGGACGAGAAATCGTTCGCGCGGCGCCGAGGTTGATCCAACAGCGAGGCACCTGGACAGGGGTACCCGAACCACACCTGAGCCCGAGGTACCGCGACCTGACCGTGCGATGTCGCCAAGGGCCGAGCACCGAAAGCCCGCAGAGATGGAAGTGACCTGAATCGAGGCCACATAGCGGCCCTTAATCCGGTCACTTCGTGAATCGAGAGGCCCGAAGTACCCGAGACCCAGGCAGGAAGCCAAATCCGGAACTGGGTCGGTT